>CALVYE010000022.1 GCA_944372025.1 uncultured Bacilli bacterium
AGGTACAGGAGTTATATATTTTACTTTAGAAATAACATTTTCTAAATCGACATCTCCATAAATTTTTCCATTTTCTCTATTAATTCCTACATCTATTATTACAGAGTTTTCTTTAATCATATCTTCTTTTATTAAGTGTTTCTTTCCAACAGCTACAACCAAAATATCAGCTTGTTTTGTATAATTAGCTAAATCTTCAGTTTTAGAATGACATATAGTAACGGTTGCATTTGCTTTTAAAAATAATTCTATTAAAGGTTTGCCTACTAGATTACTACGTCCAACTATTACTACATGTTTACCTTTTATTTTTATATTTTTATATTTTAAAAGTTCAAGAACACCACTAGGAGTACAAGAAACAAGACAATTTTTTTCTAAAAATAATTTTCCCATATTAAGTTCGGTTAATCCATCAACATCTTTATCAGGATTAATATAATTTATAAGTTTTTTTTCATCATATCCTTTAGGTAATGGAAGTTGAATTAAAATACCATTTATTGAATTATCGTTATTTAGTTCTAAAATTTTATTGATTATTTCTTCCTCACTTGTCCCATTCTCAAAATGAACATGGTGAAAATTAATTCCAAGATTTTCAGCAGCCTTTTTTTTACTTGCTATATATATATTGCTAGCTTCATCATTTCCTATTTGAATATCTACAAGACCTGGTTTAGTTTCAAATTTTTCTATTTCTTTTTTTAATTCATTTCGTAAAATTGTACTACATTCTTTTCCATTTATAATTTTTTCTTGCATGAAAACACCTTCTTAATATGGTAATGGATATTTACGAGTTAATTTTAATACTTCATTTTTTAAGTCTCTTAAATTATCCTCATCTGGATTACATAGAGCTTTATCAATTGTATTTGCAATAAATTTAAAATCTTTTTCATTAAGTCCTCTTGTTGTCATTGCTGCACTTCCAAGTCTTAATCCTGAAGTTATTTTTGAACTTAAAGTTTCATTTGGTATAGTATTTTTATTACAAGTTATATTTATACTTTCCAATATATCTTGAGCTTCTTTTCCTGTTAGATTATAAGAGGTTTTAACATCTAATAAAATTAAATGATTATCCGTTCCATTAGTTATAACTTTTCTTCCTAATTTAATAAATTCATCAGACATGGCTTTGGCATTTTTAATTACATTTTTACCATATGTTTTAAAATCATCACATAAAGCTTCTCCAAAACATATTCCCTTTGCGGCAATTACATGCATTAAAGGGCCACCTTGTAATCCCGGGAAAATTGTTTTATTTATCTTTTTTATTATTTCTTCATTATTAGTTAAGATTATTCCTCCACGTGGTCCTCTTAAAGTTTTATGTGTTGTTGAAGTTACAACATCAGCAACTTCACAAGGATTTGGATGAAGTCCTGATGCTACAAGTCCTGCAATGTGTGCCATATCAACCATTAAATATGCTCCTACTTCATCGGCTATTTCACGAAACTTTTTAAAATCTATTATTCTTGAATATGCTGTCGCACCTGCAATAATCATTTTAGGTTTACATTCTAAGGCAAGTTTTCTTACTTCTTCATAGTCTATCATTTCAGTTTCACTATTTACACCATAACTTACAATGTTATATTCTTTTCCCGAAAAATTCACTTTTAATCCATGAGTAAGATGTCCACCATCATTAAGACTCATGCCCATTACGGTATCTCCAAGATTTAAAAGGGCTTTATATACAGCCATATTCGCACTACTTCCTGAATGTGGCTGTACATTAGCATATTTAACCTTGAAAAGTTTAGTAACACGTTTTATAGTTTCATCTTCAATTTCATCGATATATTTGCACCCACCATAATATCTATTTTTAGAATATCCTTCTGCATATTTATTTGTTAAAATTGAACCTTGAGCTTTTAATACATCTAAACTTACAAAGTTTTCTGATGCAATAAGTTCGATATGTTCGTTTTGTCTAGTTTTTTCTTTATTTATCATTTCAAAAATTTTATCCATATAATCACCTCTTTAATTATATCATTTATAAAATTTTTTTCATATGAGATTTTAATTTTTTTAATTCATTTCCATAAACTATACTACTGTTTTCTAATAAATATAAATAATCTTTATACGAAAGTTTTAAATTATTTTTTAAGGAAAGAAAAAGTTCATTATTACAATAGTACAAATTATAATTATTAAAATTTATAAAATCAATATTTTCAATTTTATAAAATATTTCACAATCAAATTTAAAAGTTATTTTCATATCTAGGGTATCGCCAAATATTTTTATATATTCATCATCATCTTTTTCCATTTCAATAATAATACCATATACATCATTGACATATACAGTAACTTCATAGTAACCATTTAATTCTAAATTATATATATTTTTAAGTTTTATGAACAAATTTTTAAATTCTTGTTCTACATTTTCATTTATATTAAAATTGATTTTATCCAAGTAATCTTTATTTAGATAAAATACTAAATTATTTAAATTTAAAACTTCTAATTTCATATTTTGCCCACCTAAAGTATTTTATGAAATTAGAAGTTTTATGTGTTTTAGAATTATTCGCCACAGAATTCTTGAATACTATCAAAACTATATTCAGGATAACCCTTAGATACATCTATGGTAATTATATAAGACGAAAATCTATTAAAGTTTGTAAATTCATCGTTGTTATCTTGTGCTAAAATCATACCTGTACTTTGGCTTTCATATGAATCTTCGATATATCCATTTATGTATAAATCTTGTAGTGTAACTTTTTTTGTTCCATTTTCTACATAACATATATCATTTTTATCTAAATAACAAAGTTCAGCTTCTGATAAAATTGTATCTACTACTTTATTACACTGTTCTGTATTTGATTTATTTACTAAATTTAGAGACATCGGAATTATTATAACTGCTAAAATAGCAATTAGAGTAAGAGATGCTAATAATTCGATTAAAGTAAAGCCTTTATTGTTTTTCATATGATCACCTACTATAAAAAGTATATAACATATAATAAAGTTTTACAAGAAAAAAATATCTGAGATTATTCAGATATTTTACTTTCAATTAAATTTTGAATAGTTTCTTTTCCTTCTTTTAAAATGCTTGAAAATAATACTAGATCATCGCCATGAACTAAATCTAGTTCTTTTAGAATTATATTTTTATATTTATCCCATTGTCCTTTAGTTATTTTATCTACCTTTGTCGCAACTATAGTTACAGGCAAATTAAAATACTTTAGATAGTTATACATTAAAATATCGTCTTTAGTTGGTTTATGTCTAAAATCTACTAACATAAAAACATGTTTTAAATTTTCTCTATTTGCTAGATAATCTTCTATCATTTTTCCAAACTTTTCTTGAGTTCTTTTACTAGTAAGTGCATATCCATACCCTGGAACATCTACTAAATAAAATTTTTCATTTATTAAATAGAAATTAAGGGTTTGAGTTTTACCTGGTCTACTAGAAGTGCGAGCAAAATTTTTTCTATGAATTAAAGTGTTTATGAAACTACTTTTTCCAACATTACTTCTTCCCACCATTAAGAATTCAGGTAGATTATCTTCTGGGTATTGGCTAACTCTTACCGCACTTATTTTCATTTCAACACTAGTTATTTTCATTTTTCACACTCCTATATTCTTTGCACACATTATCTAATTCATCAAGTAATATATCTACTTCCTCAAAAGTTGTAACGCGTGCTCCACTTGCCCTTTCATGACCTCCGCCATTATGTTTTGAAGCAATAGTATTTATTATTGGCCCTCTAGAGCGCATAGTAACTTTTATAATATTATTTTTAACATCTTCAGATATGAAAGCCCAAACTATGACTTCATCTATATAATTAAAATTGTTAATCATATTCCCTGCACTTGCAGAATCTACACCTAATTCTTTAATAATGTCATTTGTAAGTTTGATATATGCAAGCCCGTTTTCAGTAACAATTAGATTTTGAGATATATATCCTTGCAATCTTATTTCAGACATAGGTCTCATATATAAGTTGTCATACAGACTTGTAAAATTTATATTAGTATCTTTAATTAATCTATGGACTAAATCGAAAGTTTTGTATGAAGTATTTATAGTTGTAAATCTATTAGTATCAGAAACTATACCTTGAAATAATAATTCTGCACTTCTTTTATCTAGTATTAGTTTGGTATTATAAATCATATCTAATATAATTTCACATGTAGAAGATGCATCTTCATTAAAATATTCTATATCACAAAACTTTTCTACAAAAGGGTGATGATCAATTTTTATTGAACTTTTAAAATTGTCAATGTTTTCTATATCTACTCTTCTTTTATCTGGGGTATCTAGAACAATTAATAAAGCGTCTTTAGCAATTTCATCATTGATTTTGTCTAAAGTTCCCATATATTTAAATCTTGATGTAGGAACTCCCACTGCATATACTTTTTTATTTGGAAAAGTATTTAAAATTATTTGTTTTAAAGCAAGAGAACTTGCCATGGCATCAGGATCTACTCCTAAATGTCTTGCGATGACAATTTTATCAAAGCTTTTAATGGTTTTATATATTTCTTTATATATATTCATAATATCACTACTTAACTATATTATATGTGTCTTTGGCAATCATGACTTCTTCATCAGTTGGAATTACATAACAAGGTATTGAAGATGATTCTTTAGTTATGATTCCTTCTTTGCCAAATCTCATTTCTTCATTTTTTTCTTTATCTAATTTAACACCTAAACATGCTAATCTTTTGATAACCATATTTCTAACATGTGGAGAGTTTTCTCCTACACCTGCAGTAAATGCGATAGCATCTACTCCACCTAATTCTACATAATATTTTGCTATATATGAAACGACAGAATTTACAAATAGATAGTGTGCCATAATAGCTTTTTGGTCTTTTTCGGAGATTTTAGCTTCGATATCTCTAAAATCACTACTAATTCCACTAATACCTAACATTCCACTTTGCTTATTTAAAATAGTATCTATTTCTTCTATTGATTTACCTGTCTTTTTCATCATATAAGGAATTATACTATAATCGATATCTCCTGAACGAGATCCCATAACAATACCTGCGTTAGGAGTAAATCCCATAGTGGTATCTACACATTTTCCATCTCTTACCGCACTTATACTACCACCATTTCCTAAATGGCAAACTATTATATTACAATACTTTTCATCTAAGATTTCTCTTACACGATTCGATACGTATTTATGACTCATACCATGAAAACCATATTTACGAATACCATATTTTTCATACCATTCATATGGAACTGCATATAAATATCTTTCTTCATCGATTGTTTGATGGAAAGCCGTATCAAAACATCCAACTTGTTTTGCATTTGGAATTTCTTTCATAAAAGCTCTTATACCAACTAAATTAGCTGGATTATGTAGAGGCGCTAAATCGGATAATTCTTCTACAGTTTTTAAAACATCATCATCTATTATAACAGAGTTGGCATATTTATCTCCACCGTGAACTATACGATGTCCAACACCTTCTATTTCATTTAAATCTTTTACAACGTTATAATTTATTAATTCTTGTGCTAAGATTCTAACAGCATCTTCATGATTTCTTAAAGTTGCTTCTTTTTTTATTTTTTCTCCATTTATTTTAATAGTATAAAAACTATTATCTATCCCTATTCTTTCAAAAACACCTTTCATTAATACTTTTTCTTCAGGCATTTCATACGCTTGAAATTTAAGAGATGAACTCCCTGCGTTAACTGATAAAATTTTCATATTATTCCCTCTTTCTAATGTAATAATTATACTATATATTAGAAAAAAATTCACTAATTTAGTTAAAAATTGGGAGAATGTGTCAAATGAAATAAAGAACATTAAATATCGAGGTAAAGAGTTACTTCGATATTTTTAGTCTGATTTTTTTGTTTTCCTTTGCTACATATTGTGGCTATTAAAGGGTTTCATAACAGATTTTATCTTTTATGGAACTAGAATGACACGAAAGCTACCGTTGGAACGATACGTACCACCCATAATATAGTTGAAAAAAAAGATTCCGGCAATGGAAGAAGAGCTACCATAACCACCACGACCAAACCAAGGATAATTAGCATAAGGGAAGTTAGCGTTGTCGGAATACCAATGCATTGTTTCATAGGTTGCATCTCCTTTGATTGATTTTTCTGATGTTACTTCTCTTGAACTTGTTCCTGTGTATTTTTCATAATATTTACTTCCATTACTTCCTCCTGGTAAATTACTTATTGTAAATCCTGAATCCCCTACTGTTCCTGCCCAGTTACTCATTGTATATTCAAATTCTCCTCCACTCATATCATATATTCCATATATTGTCCCTGTGGTACTTGCTCCTTGCCCTGCATTTTTTGTTACACTTCCTGTACATGTAGAACTTGAGCAACTCTTATCATCATATGAGTAACTTCCATATGTTGTTGAACCACTTGCTGGTGGAACTCCACTACTTCTTCCTGTATAAATTCCTGAACTATTATTTTTATATATTTCTTTGTTAGTACCACTATAATTAGGATTACCCATCTTTCCATATTTACTTTGTGATAAGTACGCTACTGCTCCCCATTCTGTATTCTTCATCATATGGGTGTCTGTACTACTTGTTAATCCATATGTACTATTTCCACTAAACGTTACTGTTCCATTACTTGTACTTCTTGTCCCGCCTGCAAATTTTAACGATGTATCAAATTGGGTACTTACTGTTTGATTTCTTAAAGATATTATATCTGGTTTTATCGTTGGAGTTGTTGCATCTCCACTTGTTTCAAACTTTCCTACCCATATTCCTTCTAATTCTTCATCCCAGCCCCCTTGATCATAAGCTGTTGTTTTATATACACTACTTCCATCTCTAAATGCTGGATGGGTATAATAACAATCTGTTGAGTCTATTGGACATTCTGTTAAACTTTCTCCTGTTGTTTCTGTTCCACTTTCAAATATTACATCTATTTCTGGTGGATTTGTTACATCTGAACTACTCCCTATATTACTTGGTATTCTATATTTATATCTTGGTATCCATACCCACATACTGTTTATTGATTCCATTGGTATCTCTGTTCCTGCTTCTGCTGTTCTATAAATTTCAACGCTTGTTGTTACTGCATTTGCCCACCATTGTTCATCATAATTATACCACTCACTACTTATATCTGCTATTTCCCAGTTCCCTCTTGTCTCATCATATACTACTGGTATCATTCCATCAGCCAATTTTGGTGCATTTGCTCCGCTGTTATCTTCATAATTTGAAGGTACTGTAGTTCCTGTAACTTCTATTTTTGTCTCAAAGTTTTTTTCTTGCATTTCGTTTTGTGCTTCTTCTGTATTTTGTATCCATATATATAATGTATAAGTTTTAGGAGTACTTGCATTTATTTCTATATTTTTGGCTAAATTAAGACTTTCTCCTACATTACCAAAATCTCCACTTGCTACACTTGTACCACTACTATTTTCTCCTTCAAATAATTCCCATTTGAAATCACTTACTTTTAATTCATTATCCATAACTATATCTTTTAAATTTATACTCATGTATATTGTTTCTTCGTTTGTCGTTGTTACGGTAAAAGTTTTTTTGGCACCCTCAGTTTCTCTTCTGCTTTCATCTGTTGGGGATAAATTATTTCCTATAATAGTAGTATCTTTAGGATTAATATCAAGTTTTATGTTTGCAGTTGTTACACTTCTTGTAGTTACTGCACTTCTTGATGAAAAATACGCAATTGTTACTCCTAATACTAGAATTACTAAAAGTGAAGGTATTCCAAATTTCATTAATTTTATCATTTTTTCATCTTTATTATTCATAATCTTACTCCTTCTATATCTACTTTTCACTAAGTTCTTTGTAGTAGTTAAATCTTTTAATTGCTTCTTCTTTTGTTGCTTTCAATAATTCATCTGCATGTTTTTTATTTAAAGCTTTCAACATTGTATATCTAGTTTCATTATTTAAGAATTCTTCAAATAAATCAAAATTAGGTTCTTTAAAATCTAAAATAAATTTACTGTCTACAGGATTATATCTAATTAGGGGAAAATATCCACATTCAACAGCGAATTCTTCTTCAAGTAAGCTATTGTTCATACCACCTTTTATACCATGTGAAATACAAGGAGCATAAGCTAAAATAATTGCAGGTCCATCGTATTCTTCAGCTTCTTTCATAACTTTTATAGCTTGTGCCATGTTTGCTCCTATACTTATAGTTCCTACATATACATGAGGATAAGATAGAGCAATTTTTATCATATCTTTTTTAGCAGTTTTTTTACCTGACATTGCAAATTTAGCAACCGCACCTATTCTACTAGATTTTGAAGCTTGACCACCTGTATTAGAATATACTTCTGTATCTAATACTAAGATTTTAGCTTTATCATTAGTAGATAAAATATGATCAATTCCGCCAAATCCTATATCGTATGCCCAGCCATCTCCTCCTATAGACCAAACACTTCTATATGGAATGTATTCTTTTAAATCTAATAATTCTTTAGGTAAATTATCATAATTTAACTTGTCATAAACATTTTTAGTTACATCATAAGAATTCATATTATCTATCCATTTAATAAATAGAGATTTATTTAAATTATCAACTTTATTTAAATTTTTTTCCATTATATTTTTAATACGATTTCTAATGATATTGTTTGCCATTAAAATACCATATCCGAATTCTGCATTATCTTCAAATAATGAGTTTGCCCAAGGAAGTGAATAAGGTGTCGATGGTGCGGAAGCTCCATAAATTGATGAACATCCTGTTGCATTCGCAATGATTAATCTATCTCCAAATAATTGAGTAAGTAGTTTTATATATGCAGTTTCTCCACATCCTGCACATGCTCCCGAAAATTCAAACTTAGGTTTTTTAAATTGACTCCCTCTAATTGTGTATGGATTAAGTAAAACTTTTTCTTTTATATTGTCTATTAAATAGCTACTATCCTTTTCTTTTTTCTTCATAAGTTCATCTTCTAAAGGAACCATTTTTAAAGCTTTGTCTCCTTTTTTACCTGGACATACACCTTCACATAAACCACATCCAGTACAATCCAAGATAGAAACTGATAAAGTATATCTATAATCTTGCATATCTTTGCCTATCATAGGTAAAGTTTTTTCTTTTAACTCTTTTGGCATTTTATTATATTCTTCTTCATCTATAATATGTGGTCTTATAACAGCATGAGGACATACTAAACTACATTGATTACATTCTATACAGTTTTCTTTTATCCAACAAGGTACAAAATTAGAAGCTCCTCTTTTTTCTTTTTTAGATGTTCCAACATCAAATGAACCATCAGGTTTATTTTCAAAAGTTGATGTTGGAAGTGTATCACCTTTTTGATTATTCATTAAAGTAAAAGGATCGGTAATTTCTTTTACGTTTTCATATTTATAATCTAAAATGTTATTGTCTACTAAAGTAATATTTTTTGCTGCTTCCAAAATTAGATTATTATTGTTTTCTACAATTTCCATACTTTTTTTAGAATAGTGTTCATATATTGATTTTTTCATTTCTTTGATTACAAATTTATAATCTAACATGTTTGTTATATTAAATATCGCACTTTCAATTACAGTACTTATTTTGTTATTAAGGTTGTTTTTGCGTGCAAGTTCATGGGCATTAATAATGTAAAACCTTAAATTTTTATCTTTAATTATTTTTTTAAAATTATCAGGAAGGACTTCGTTTAGTTCTTCTAATGTAGCTTTAGTATTAAGAAGAAAGATTCCATTATCTTTTATATTATTTAACATTTCGTATTTATTTAGATAACTTTCTTTTGAACACACTACTAAATCTGGATTATCTACATAATATGTACTTCTAATTTTGTCATTAGAAAACCTCAAATGGCTCTTAGTTAAACCTCCAGACTTTTTTGAATCATATTGAAAATATCCTTGAACATAATTTTTAGTGTTATTCCCAATTATTTTTAAAATATCTTTAGATGCACTTATCATACCATCTGATCCATATCCATAAATTAAGAAACTTACTGAATTATCAGATATTTTAAATGTGTCATCTACATCTATACTTAAATTTGATACATCATCTTTGATACCGACTGTGAATCCGTTAAATCTATTTTTATTATCTAGGAAATCATAGACAGCTTTTATTTCTTTTGGTGCGGTATTTTTGCTTGATAAACCATATCTACCACCTAAGATTTCAATATTTTTTCCTTTTAGCGCACTTACGACATCTAGATATAAAGGTTCACCAATACTTCCAGGTTCTTTAGTTCTATCTAACACAGCAATTTTTTTAACGGTATTTGGTAAAACTTTTAAAAGATGTTTTATTGAGAATGGTCTATAAAGTCTTACGATGACTAGTCCTAATTTTTCTCCTTTTTGATTTAAATAATCGATTGTTTCTTTTATGGTTTCACATACACTTCCCATTGCGATAATTATTTTTTCGGCTTTTTTATCTCCATAGTAATCGAAAGGTTTATAATTTCTATTAGTTATAGTAGATAATTTATCCATATATTTTTCTACTATATTAGGAACATTGTAATAATATTTATTTCTTATTTCAGTTGCTTGGAAGTAAATATCATCATTCTGACTAGTACCTTTGACTTTAGGTTTGTTAGGGTTTAAAGCTTTTTCTCTAAGTTTGTTTATAGCATCATAGTTAACAAGTTTTTTAATGTCTTCCTCATCTATTATTTCAATTTTTTGAAGTTCATGGCTTGTTCTAAATCCATCAAAAAAATGTAAAAATGGAACTTCAGATTCAAGGGCAGATAAATGTGCGATTAAACTTAAATCGTGAGCTTCTTGAACATTTGAGGATGAAAGAAGCGCAAAACCTGTCATACGTGTAGCATAAACATCTTGATGATCCCCCATTATTGATAAGGCATGT
This sequence comes from uncultured Bacilli bacterium, assembly GCA_944372025.1. GTDB lineage: Bacteria > Bacillota_I > Bacilli_A > RF39 > UBA660 > JAFSEX01. The sequence continues at coordinate 10,969 of CALVYE010000022.1, forward strand.
GTCGCAATAGAACGTGCGGCAACATGTATTACTCCAGGTAAAAGTTCACCTGCCATTTTGTACATATTAGGTATCATTAAAAGAAGACCTTGGCTTGCAGTATAAGTAGTTGATAATACTCCTGCACTTAAAGATCCATGAAGCATTCCCGCTGCACCTGCTTCTGATTGCATCTCGACAACTTTGACAGTATCTCCGAATATATTTTTTTTACCTTCACTACTCCATCTGTCTACGCATTCTGCCATAGTAGAAGAAGGCGTTATAGGATAAATTGATGCAAGTTCTGTAAAAAGGTAAGAATTTAAAGCACATGCTTCATTTCCATCTATAGTTTTATGTGTCGTTTTCATATTTTCACCATCCTAGCCATATTTTAATTATATCATATATGTCAATAATAATGATTAAAAAGAACACTTATTCATAATTTAAGTGTTCTAATTCTTTTAGTACAAATTTACCGTTTTTTCTTATTAGGACATCGTCAAAATAAATTGCTCCTCCGCCCCATTCTTCTCTTTGAATTAATACCATATCCCAATGTATCATAGATTCATTTCCATTAGGTGCTTCATTATATGCTTTACCTGGTGTAAAATGTATACTTCCAATTATTTTTTCATCGAAAAGTATATCTCCTATAGGTTCTTTAATTTTAGGATTTAGTCCAAATGAAAATTCTCCAACATAACGAGCACCTTCATCTCTATCAAAAATCTCATTTAGTTCATTGTCATCTTCATCACAAGTAGCCTTTATTATTTTTCCATCTTTAAATTCTAAACTTACATGATGAAAAAGTTTACCTTCATAAGGAGATGGAGTATTATAAGTTATTTTTCCATTCACACTATCTTTAACAGGTGCGGTAAATATTTCTCCATCAGGTATATTCATATTTCCGACACATGGAATTGCAGGAATACCTTTTATACTGAAAGTAATATCTGTATCTTTTCCTGTAACTCTTACTTTATCGGTCTTTTCCATTAATTCTTTTAAAGGTTTTATATCTTCTGCCATTTTAGCATAATCTACGGTCATTACGTCTAAAGCGTAATCATAAAATTCTTTATATTCCATTTTTGCTTTAAAAGCATCGATATTTGAAGGATAATTAAGTAATACCCATTTTCTTTCATTTGTTCTTATATGGGCAGCTTTTTTAGTCTTTTCTCCAAACAATATATTTAATTCTTTATTTTGATTTTTCCCTTCATAGTCGTTCATATTATAAATTATATTTATAAATGAATCAAAATTTTCTACTTCGAATTCAAATTGCTTTGCACTTAATTCTACACTTTCTTTGCTGTTACCTTCTTCAAGTAAAGTGACTACTTCAGGTTCATTTAATACTTTAGTAACTACGACAGCGTGCTTTTTATTAAGTTCTTTAATTAATTCTTTTACTAAAGGATTAGGTTCAAAACCTCTATATTTAATTAAAACTTTTTCATTTTCTTGTACATCTAATGAATAATCAACGATTGTGTGTGCTAAAGTCTGTAATTTATTTTCCATTAATATCACCTTTCTATATTCTCCTTCATATTATACTATGAAAGGAGTCTAATATGTATAATTCTACTAACACAGAAACATATTATCCTTATAATAATATGATGTATCAAAATGATGATAATATTCAATATGTAAGTTCTAACGATGATAGAATAATTGGTGGTTTTGCATTTCCATTTTTACTTGGTGGTGTAACAGGAGCTGCACTCGCACCAGCATTCTATAGACCTTATCCTTATTATGGTGGATATTATCCTCAATATGGACCATACCCATATTATTATAGAAGAAGATGGTATTAAAAGGCTTATAAATAAGCCTTTTAATTATTCTTTACTAAGTAGAATGCTACATTTAAATCCAAATATCTATTTAGTATATTCATAATTATACCAAAAATTAAGAAAATTGGCATTGGTAAAATCATAAATGTTATAGATGCCATTAAAGCATATAATATTCCCGCCATAGCGGTATTTGGTGTCGAATATAATTCAGGTATAATATATAGTCCTAAGATAATTAATAAATATATATTATTATAATCTATTTCTGCTATAAGTAAGCTTAGTAAACTTAATAAAATAAATACAAAAGATATTCTAAATTTTACTGATCTATTTAAGATTAAGTATCCTAAAGATATAATACTTATTCCTATAAGTATGAAAATATTAATGTCTAATTTTATAATATTGTTATTGGTAATTAAAAAATATGCATAAATAATTAAACTTGCAATTAATACGGGATTAACATTTTTAAAGAAACTATTAATACTTGTTCCTATTATTGTTGAAAGAATAATTAAAAACAATGGCGTATTACTAGGGATAAATAAATATATTATAGTTCCGATAATTACAGGATATATATAATTCTTAAAATTAAATTTGTAGCTTTGAGAGTTTTTAAAAGCATCAAAAATTATACTTATAAGAACCGAGGATATTATTGTTATAAAAAGATAAATTATACTTGTAAGATTTGTTAAATATATTTTATATATAATAAAGGGTATTAAAGAAATCAAAATATTATATATAATTTTATCATTATTATTCTCACTTTTTATATAAGGACCATAATTCATTTTTGAATCACCTTATCTCTAATGTCTAAGACTTTTTCCCTTAAATGTATTTTTGACGGACAAATATAAGAACATAGACCACAGCCAATACACTTTTCGGGATGTAATTTTTTAATATTATTTACATTTTTTTCATTAATTATTAGAATTGGCGCTAATCTATTTGGACATATATTGGTACATTTTCCACAATTGATACAATCCATTTCTTCGCTTGTATCAATTTTATTTAGCGCTATAACACCACACATATTTTTAGTAATTACAGTATCATCAGTTTCTAGACAATGTCCCATCATTGGACCATTCACAATTAGATATGGCTTTTTATCAGTTATATATCCTCCTATGAAATTTATGACTTCTTTTATAGGAGTTCCAATTTTAACTAAGACATTTTGAGGCTTTTTTAAAGCATCACCACTGAAGGTTACTATTCTTTCAACAATAGGTTTACGATATTTTAAAGCTTCATAAATTCCAAAAATTGTAGATATGTTTTCTACTAAAATACTTTTTTCCATAGGATATTTTTTAATTTTTACTTTGAATAAATACTCTGTTAAATATTTTTCCCAACCCATTGTATAATTGTCAGGAACACTTTTGATACTTATTTTCGTGTAAGAACCAATATATTGGACTAAATCGTCTACGGCTTTTTTATTAAAATCTTTTACTGCGATAACACATTCTTCAATTTTAAAAATCTCCATTAAAGCATCTATAGTTTCTAAGATTTCTGAGGTATAAGAATTTAAAACTGTAAAGTCTGAGGTTAAAAAACTTTCACTTTCTACTGCATTTATAATAAGCTTTTTAATTTTCAATTCCATTCCATATTTATAATATGTAGGAAAGTTATTTCCACTCATACCAACAATTCCACATTCTTTTAAAATTTCTACTACTTCTTCTATAGAATAGGAATTAATTTTGTGTTTATTCCCAATCTTTTTTTCTTTCTCTAGAAAATCGTTTTCTATAACTATACTATCTATATCCTCATTGTCGATATATTTTCTTTTTTGAATTTCTTTAACTAACCCACTAACACTACTATGAATTGGGAAAGAAAATTTATCTTTTGATCGTGCGATTACTTGACCTTTTAAAACGTAATCATCAGGTTTTACTAAAATATCAAAATTTTTGTTTTTATAAGATACTAAAGGTATATATACATAATCAGGTTTATTATATTTAAGAGGCATAGAAGTTATAGAAATATTTTTATTGTTAAATACTTTTGTGCCACGTATCATAAATATACCCTCCTCATACACATTATACAATCTTTTTTTCAAAATTAAAAGAGATTTTATATTATTGAATCTCTTTTAATTACACTAACTTTTTCGTTTACATAAATGTCTACAATACCTTTATTTACAATTTTTATATAACCTAACCCATTTATTATAATATCTTCTCTACCATTAAGTTCAAAGGTATATTTTTTGTGATTTTTAAAATCTGTTTTATGAGTATTTATATTTATTTGCATTATTCTTAAATCGTTAGAAAAATAGGTAGTAAAACTATTCTTATCACCTTTTATATAATCAAGTCTTATTATGTTCTCAACTTCAATTGATTTTCCAGTGTTTAATTGAAAGGTTTTAGGTTTAATTTCTTTTTTAGGAATAATTCTTTTTAGCAATTTCGTATCTACATAATTGATTATATTTTCTTCATCAATTAATCCTGGTGTATCAATAAGTGTAATGTTTTCATTTAAAACTACTTTTAATTGATTTAAAGTTGTAGATGGCATGATACTTTCAGTAATATTACTTTCATTATTTGAATAATTTTTAATTAGTTTATTTATTAATGT
>CALVYE010000023.1 GCA_944372025.1 uncultured Bacilli bacterium
ATAGGAGATTTAAAATATTATTTTGATCCAGAAACAAAGATAAGAGCTAAAGATGTAAGAGAAGTAGAAGGTAATAAGTACTTTTTTGGAATTAATACAGGGAAAGTGATGAAGGGTTGGATAAATCATAACGGTTTAACATATTACGCAGATCCAACAACAGGAATACTTTCAAAAGATTATACCATAGTAAATGGAGTACCATACTTTTTTGGTATAAATACAAACAAAATGATGTTTGGACTATTAAATTATGAAGGAAGAACTTATTTTGCAGGAGATAATGGAATATTACAACAAGGAATGATACAAGTTGGAGAAAACTGGTATTATTTTGGAGATAACTATGAAGCAATAAGTGGTTGGAAAGAAATAGGAGATTTAAAATATTATTTTGATCCAGAAACAAAGATAAGAGCTAAAGATGTAAGAGAAGTAGAAGGTAATAAATACTTTTTTGGAATAAATACAGGGAAAGTGATGAAAGGTTGGATAAATTACAATGGCTTAACATACTATGCAGACCCAACAACAGGAATATTATATAATGATATACATGAAATAGATGGAAGTAAATATTTCTTTGGAATTAATACAAATAAAGTAATGAAGGGTTGGATAAATCATAACGGCTTAACATATTATGCAGACCCAACAACAGGAATATTATATAATGATATACATGAAGTAGAAGGTAATAAATATTTCTTTGGAATTAATACAAACAAAGTGATGAAGGGCTGGATAAATCATAATGGCTTAACATATTATGCAGATCCAACAACAGGTATACTTTCAAAAGATCGTACGGTAATAGATGGAGTCCCATATTTCTTTGGTATAAATACCAATAAAATGATGAAAGGTTGGATAACTTATAACAATGTAACCTATTATGCAAATTTAGAAACAGGCATTCTAGTAACTGGTTACCAGGTTATAGATGATTTTGAATATAATTTTAATGAAAATGGAAGTCTTAAAACTGGCTGGACTACAAGTAACGGAAAAGAATATTATTTAGATATTTACGGAAATCCAATTACAGGATGGCATACAATAATGGGTGAAAAATGCTATTTTAATAACCTAGGAGAATTAATTAAGAGAAATGCGATGTTTGTAATTGATGTTTCAGATAATCAAGGTGTTATAAATTGGGATGAAGTAAAAGCTCAAGGATTAGTAGATGGAGTTATATTAAGAATAGGTTATGGCAGTTATCATTTTGATAAACAACTTGAAAATAACATTGCAGCTTTAAAAAGATTAGGAATTCCATATGGAATATATATATTCAGCTACGCATCAGAAGCACCAGATGGACGTGAAGAAGCAGAAACTGTATTACAAGCAATTCGTAATTATGACATGAATCCTACATTAGGAATATATTATGATATTGAAGATTACAATAACGATGGACATGGATTTAGTTCTTCTATGATTTCAAAAGAACTTTATGATGCGATAATAAAAGAATTCATGACAACCATGAATAATAATGGATATAATGCCTATATATATACTTATTATAACTATGCAAATACTAGATTTAGTGATTATGCGAGAAGCTATATTGGGTGGATGGCTCAATGGGCAGATAACTGTCAGTATGATGGTTACTATCATATGTGGCAATATTCTAGTTCATTGTCTATTAATGGAATAAATGGTCGTGTAGATGGTAATGTATATTTTGGATAGCAAATTCTTATTTGCTATCTTTTTCTTTACTCATTTTTATAATTAATATATAATTAAATAGGTGGTTAATATGAAAAAAATAACAATATTAGCATTACATTTAGGTTATGGTGGTATTGAGCAATATATTTCATCACTATGTAAAATGTTAGAGAATGATTATGAAATTGAAATAATTAGTACTTATAAAGTTTTAGATAAGCCTGCATTTTATTTTAGTGATAAAATAAAAATTACATATTTGATAGAAGATAAACCAAACAAACAAGAATTTAAAAATAGTGTAAAAAATTTTAAAATATTATCTATATTTAAAGAGGGCTTTAAATCTTTTAATATTTTATACTTAAAATATTTTAAAAATAAAAAAGCCATAAAAAAAATAAGTAGTGATTATGTTATTACTACTAGAATATTTCATAACAAATTAGTTTCAAAATATCTTAATAAAAATATTATTAAGATCGCTACAGATCATAATTATCATGACGACAATTCTAAGTATATAAAATCATTAATGAAATCTTGTGAAAATTTTGATTACTTCGTTGCAGTTTCTAAAGCTTTATATAACACATATAAAAATATTTTCAAGTGTAAATGTGTTTATATACCTAATGTTTTAGATAAACTTCCTTCAAATAAAAGTAACTTAAAAAATAAGGAACTAATTTCTATAGGAAGATTATCTAGTGAAAAAGGTTTTATAGATTTAATATCAGTCATTGATATTGTGAAACAAGATATAAAAAATATTAAACTAAATTTGATAGGCGATGGTTATCAAAAAGATGAATTAACAGCTAAAATAAAAGATCTTAAATTAGAGAATAATATTATTTTACATGGATATAAAAACAATGATGAAAAAGAAAAATATATGCTTCAAAGTAGTCTTTATATAATGACTTCTTTTACAGAATCATTTGGGCTTGTATTATTAGAAGCTATGAGTTATGGAATTCCTTGTATAGCTTTTGACAGTGCCTCAGGTGCGAAAGAACTTATTAATAAAAATAATGGTATATTAATAAAAAATAGAGATAAATCTGAAATGGCAAAAGCTATTGTCTATTTATTAAAAAATGAGAAGTTACGAAAAAAATTGGGTGAGAATGCGATTAAGAGTTGTGAAAAATATTTATCAGATAATATTAAAAAAGATTGGTTAAGAATATTAAGATAATTTTATTTTTTTGTAATTATTAAAAAATAATGTATAATTATGTTGGAGGAAAAGTTATGAAAAAAGTTCTTTTTATTTCAAATACAGGGGGACATTTATCAGAACTCTTACAACTTAAACCTATGTTTAAAGATTATGATTATCATATTATAACAGAAAGAACTAAATCAACTTTAGCACTTTACAAAGAATATGGTGAAAAAATTGATTATCTAACATATACAACTAAAGATCATTTATTTAGCCACTTTTTTAAGTTTATAAAAAATATTTTTAGATCTATATATTTATATATAATGATTAGACCTAAATATATAGTTACTACTGGAACTCATACCGCAGTACCTATGTGTTATATAGGAAAATTATTTAGATGCAAAATAGTTTTTATAGAGACTTTCGAAAATATAAATACCAGAACTTTGTCTGGGAGATTAATATATCCTATATCTAATTTATTTATTGTACAGTGGAAAGAAATGTTAAAACTTTACCCTAAAGCTGTTTATGCTGGTTGGATATATTAAAAATTATAATATTTCTGAAACATTTTATAGGAGGAAATATGATATTAGTTACATTAGGAACTCAAGATAAAGATTTTTCTAGGCTCTTAGATTTGATACAACATCAAATAGATATAGGAAATATCAAAGATAGAGTAGTAGTACAAGTAGGGAATACAAAATATCAATCTAGAGAGATGGAAATGTTTGATTTAATATCAATGGAGGAGCTTGAAAATCTTACAAAAGAAGCTGATTTAATAATAACTCATGGTGGAGTAGGATCAATTATTAGTGGACTTAAAAATAATAAAAAAATTATTGCTTGTCCGAGACTCAAAAAATATAAAGAACATACCAATAATCATCAGCTACAAATAATAAACAAATTCGAAAAAGAAGGCTATATTTTAAGTCTTATGGAAGATGATAAGCTTGAAGATGTATTAAAAAAGGCTAAAACTTTTAAACCGAAAAGATTTAGAAGTAACACTAAAAATATGATAAAAATAATTAAAGACTATATTGATAATAATTAAAGGAGAGAAATTTATGAAATGTATTTTATTATGTGCGGGATATGCAACAAGATTATTTCCCTTAACTGAAAACTTTCCTAAAGCGCTTTTAACAATTGGAAACAGACCCTTACTAGATTATATTTTGGATGAAGTTAATACTATTGATGAAGTTAGTGATATTTTTGTAGTAACTAATAATAGATATTATAATCATTTTGAAAAATGGGCGAAAGAAAAAAATAATAATAAACCAATTAAAGTAATTAACGACCATACAACTTCTAATGATGATAGATTAGGCGCAATTGGAGATATTATGTATGTAATTAATGAAAATAATATACAAGATGATTTATTAATAATAGCGGGAGATAATCTATTCACATATAAATTAAAAGATGTAGTAAATTTTTATAAAGAAAAAAATAAAACTGTTTTATGTGCGAAAGAGCTAAATGATATAAATCTTTTAAAACGTTTTGCGGTTGCTAAAGTCGATGAAAATAATAAAGTAATAGATTTAGTTGAGAAGCCTTCAAATCCTGAAAGTAATCTAGGAGTATATGCAACGTATATATACCCTAAAGAAATAATTAAATATTTTGATGAATATAAAAACGAAGGAAACAATATGGATTCTCCAGGGCACTTTCCACAATATCTATATAAAAAAGAAGATGTATATGTCTATAAATTTGATGGAGAATGCTATGATGTTGGAACTCATGAGACTTTAAAAGAAGTTAATGAAATATACTCAAAAAAATAAATATAAAAAACACGACAAAAGACTATATAATATTTATGAATTTTTTTAAATAAATAGTACTTTCAAAAATTGTAATAGATTAGGTGATTTTATGAAAAAATATTTCGATAATATATGTAAGTATAACAAAAAACAAGTATATCAATTATTGAAGGAATCTATTGTTAATCAAAAAAAAGAATTTGTTATAACAATTAATTCTGAATTAATGATGTGTTCTGAAAATAATGATATAATTGAAAATATTTTATTAAATAAAGATGCTTTAATTATACCTGATGGTGTTAGTATAAGTTTTTCTGCTAAAATTTTGAAAGTGAAAATTGGCGATAGATATCCAGGAGTTGAACTAGTTGAAGATTTATTAAAATTCATTAATAGTAAAGGTAAAAAATTATATATATATGGTTCTAAAGAAGAAATTATTAATAAATTTAAAGATGTCGTGAATACTAAATATAAGAAAATAAATATAGTTGGTTCTAAAAATGGTTATGATTATAGTGATGAAGATTTTTTTGAAGATGTTAAAAAATATAATCCAGATTTAATCTTAGTTGCACTAGGTGTTCCTAAACAAGAATTATTAATAAATAAATATTATAATAAATTTAAAAAAGGTGTTTTTATTGGAGTAGGTGGAACTATCGATGTTTTATCTGGCAGTAAAAAAAGAGCACCTAAAATATTTAGAGTTTTAAGAATTGAATGGTTATATAGAATTATTGTCGAACCTAAAAGAATTAAACGATTTATCAAATATAATCTCTTATTTATTTTAAGGATAATATTTAAAAGAAAACAACTAATGTAAAAAATCTAATTTAGTGATATAATAAAAATGAAATAAATATTTGGTGGTGAAGTTATGAGTATTACAGTATATGAAGCAGTGAAAATGACATTAATTACATTCATTTGCTCTGCTATTTTTGTACCTTTTATAAAGAGAATGGCTTTATATATTGGTGCTGTTGATGTTCCAAATAAAAGAAAGGTTCATCATGATTTAATTCCAAGACTTGGTGGAGTAGCAATCTTTTTCGCATTTTTATTAGGATACATGCTTTTTTCAAAACAAAGTATTGAAATGATATCTATATTAATAGGTAGTTTTGTAATTATAATTACAGGAGTTATTGATGATATTAGACCTCTACCACCAAGATATAAGTTTGCAGGGCAACTTATAGCGGCTTTAATAGTTGTTTTCTATGGAAAAATATTATTAAATGATATATCGGCATTTGGATTTTATATAGAATTTAATCCTATTATTTCCTATATTATAACAATCGTTTTTATTTTAGGATGTATCAATGCAATAAATTTAATAGATGGTTTAGATGGGCTTGCAGCTGGTATAAGCTCTATATACTTTTTAACAATTGGTATTATCGCAATGATAATGGGACAAACTACTGGACTTGATGTATCTTTAACTTTTATAATGTTAGGCGCAACTTTAGGATTCCTACTTCATAATTTTTATCCAGCAAAAATTTTTATGGGCGATTCAGGAAGTATGTTTTTAGGGTTTATAATTTCTGTAATTGCTTTACTAGGTTTTAAAAACGTTACTTTAACATCTCTAATAGTACCTTTATTTGTACTGGCAATTCCTATTTTAGATACTTTATTTGCAATTATCCGTAGAACACTTCAAGGTAAAAAAATATCTGAGCCTGATAGAGAACATATGCATCATCAATTATTGAAACTTAGATTCTCACATCGTAATACAGTTTTAATAATATATGGTATAGATATATTATTTGCAGTTGCATCAATATTTTATGTATTAAAAGATCCTATTGTAGGTCAAATCATATATGCAGTACTTTTAATAATATTTATATGGTTTGTATTCTTTACAAATATTATAACTAGTAAAACACCTGTTAAAGATAAATTTAAAAAGATAGAAAACAAAATACAAAAAGTAAAAAAAGAAAGAAAAAGTAGACAAAAAGATTAAAATATGCTCTACTTTTTTCTTATTTTTTAAATTTAAATTTTACAAAAATCATATAAAATTGTATAATAAAGAAGTATAGGGAAGGACGTGTTTAATTTGAAAGTATGTGTAATTGGTGGAGCTGGTTATATTGGTAGTCATGCTGTATATGAATTAATAAGAGATGGACATGAAGTTGTTGTTATTGATAATTTATCTACTGGACTAAGAGAAATGGTACATAAAGATGCTAAATTTTATTTAGGAGATATTACCAAAAAAGGAGAACTTTCAAGTATTTTTAAAAAAGAATGTGAGAAGAAACCTTTCGATGTAGTAATGCACTTTGCTGCGAAATTAATAGTACCTGAAAGTTTAGATCAACCTTTAGAATATTATCATAATAATGTCGAAGGTGTTAGAATAATGCTTGAGGTTATGACAGAATTTAATATTAAAAATGTAGTATTTTCTTCAACAGCTGCAGTATATGGTGAACCTGTTAAAAATATTTGTGAAGAAGAAGATCCTACAATTCCTGTAAATCCATATGGTGAAACTAAACTGGCAAGTGAAAAATTAATAAAATGGGTTTGTAAAAAATATAATATGAACTATTGTATTTTTAGATATTTCAATGTTGCAGGAGCAGATGAAACTTTGGAAATTGGATTAAAAAAAGATAATTTAACTCATTTAATTCCTGTAGCAATTCAAGCAGCTTTAGGCCTTCGTGAAAAAATGATTATTTTTGGAGATGATTACGATACTCGTGATGGTAGTTGTATAAGAGACTATATACATGTTTCAGATTTAGCTTACGCACACGTTTTAGGTGCGAAATATATTTATGAAAATAATAAAAGTTTATTAGTAAATTTAGGTTCAAATAAAGGTTTTACTGTAAAAGAAGTTGTTAAAGAAGTAGAAAAATATATTAAAGTTCCATACGAAATTGGACCAAGGAGACCAGGGGATCCTGCTCAAATAGTAGCTTCAAATAAAAAAGCTAAAGAAATTTTAGGATGGGAACCTAAAAGAGGTTTATCAGATATGATAAAAAGCGATATGGAATTTAGAAAAAAGAATAGTTAATGCTTTTTAAAACATTTAATTCGTTTTGAATTAAATGTTTTTTTTGAATAATGAAATAAAAATTACAGAAAATATAATTGAGCGTGATAATATGGATAATAATAAAAAATTTAATATTTTTACATTTCTATCTTTTTTTGCCAAAAGTATGATAGAAATGTTTATACCAATTATTTTATATAATAGAGGTGTTAGTTTAACTAACATTTTTATATATTCAATGTTTACTTACATATTATCAATTATTGTAATTTTAATAATTCCATATCTAAACAGAATCTTTAAATATAAAGGTTTAATAATAATAAATATGGTATTTTTTACACTTACATATATATTTATGTTTAATATGGATAACTCTATAAAAAGTTTACTTATTCTCGCACTTCTTTATACGATTCATACATCTATATATTGGATACTTAGACATATGTACATAATAAAAGTATATTCCAAAGAGAATATGTCTAAAAGTGTTGGAAATATTTTAATCTTCGCTGAAGCTGCTTATCTTTTTTCATCATATGTTGGTGCGATAATTATGGATTCTTATAATAATTGCATCCTTATTTTAATTGCAACCTTAATCCTATTAATTGGAAACTTCTTTTTAATGTCTATTAAAATAAATCAAATTGATCAGAAAATAAATTTTTCTATTTTAAAAAAAATTCCCAAACAAGATTTGATATTTTTTATCTTTGAACAATTTAAAGTTATTGGAATATATATTTTTCCTCTATATTTAGCTATTTATTTAAATGTCAGTTATAAATTCATAGGTCTTTTCAATATTGTAATAGGAATTGCGAGTATTATTTTTATTTTTTGGTTCTCTAGACTTATAAGTAAAAAAAAGAAATCATATATGTTACCAACAACAATATTATATTGCCTAGTGTGGGTATTAAAAATAAATATCAAAATAAAAATTATAATTCTAGTAATCGCATTTTTAGAAGGAATTATATCTAAGATATATCAAACTTCAGTAACTAGATTTTTATATGATTTAGGAAGAAAATTTAATACACTTGAATATGTAACAGTTATTGAAATATTTTTTAACATAATTAGATTTATAATAATTCTGTTTGCAGTATTATTTATAAAAGATTTAAAAATATTACTATACATATGTACTTTAGGTTTATTATTAACAGGTTTTGTAAAATTTAACGATTTAAATAAGAATAGTTAGTTCTTTTGTTAATTTATTTATGGTATACTATTTATAGGTGATGTTATGTTTAAAAGAAAAGACGAAAAAACTTTGGATATACCTAAAGTTAATCAGACAGTATCTTTACTACACAAAATACTTAAAATAACTTATATTTTAATTATTATAATTGGTATATATGCTGCAACTTTGATTTTTAAAGAATGGGGAATATTTACATTTATAAAAGTAATATTTAAAGTTTTAATTCCATTTTTTATAGGCTTTATAATAGCGTGGCTATTTAATCCAATAGTTACTTATCTACACTCCAAAAAAGTAAATAGAGTGTTAGGTTCAGCACTCGTTTATCTAGTGTTTTTAGGACTTATATTTTTAATTGTTTACTCGATCATTCCAGTAGCGACAAGTCAAATAAATGATTTAGTTGGGGGAATACCGAGTCTTATAACAGATATTACGGATTGGATCGATAATGTATTTAAAAATCTTGGAAATGATGCGATCGATTTAACAAAATATAAAGATGGAATATTTGAAGCTATCGCAAACATAGGAAGAGATATCAGTAATGGCTTACCAGCAAAAGTAATGAGTATACTTACAAGCTTAATATCAGGAGTAGGTGTATTTGCTTTAGGATTGATCATAGGATTTTATATGTTACTTAACTTTGATAATGTTAGTAAAACTATGATTTCATTCTTCCCTAAAAGAATTAGAAATGATGCTTCTGAATTACTTCATAGAATGAATACAACTTTACAAAGTTATGTACATGGAACTTTGATTGTTGCAAGTTCAATCTTTGTACTAAGTTATGTAGGATTTTTAATTATAGGTGTCGAAGCTCCTTTACTTTTCGCATTATTCTGTGGAATAACAGACATTATTCCATATGCAGGTCCATATATTGGAGGTGCCCCTGTAACACTAATTGCATTTTCACAAGATCCAGCAATGGGAATTATAGTTATCATTTATATTGCGATAATCCAATGTATCGAAGGAAATTTCTTACAACCTGTTATCATGGGCAAAACAATGAAAATTCATCCCGTAACTATACTTATAGGCTTATTAATTTTTGGACATTTCTTTGGTATAGTAGGTATGATTGTTTCGACTCCATTAGTCGCACTTCTAAAAACAATTTTTATGTTTTTTGATGAAAAGTTTAGTCTTACAAAATATCAAGAAGAATAAATAAAAAAAAGGTAAGTTTTTTCTACCTTTTTTTTATTTTAGATGTTATAATGAGAGTGGTGATAGTAATGAAGGATAAAAAGAGTACAGAAATTATAAATAAATTTAGAGAATTACCTCAAGAAACACGTGAAGAAATTCTAAAAAAATTAGTAAGCGAAACTAAGAAAGAATCTGAAAAAGTTCATACAAAAAATGAAGGACATCAATATGTAAAAAAATCTCAACGTCGTATCGATGGATTTGCTGGACCTCTTTTATTATCACTCATTACATTTGTTTATGGAATTATTTTTTTAGTAGCAATCAATTAGTTTAACAGAGGTGGGGTTTATGAATCATACAATATTACCTGCTGATACATATATTGTTGTAAATAAAACTATTCTGTCAGATAGTGATAGGAAAATTCTTACAATGCTTTATCAACCTATTATTGGACAATTACCTATAAGTTTATATTTAACTTTATGGAGTGATTTAGATAAATTAGAGATAATGAGTACAGAATTTTCACATCATCATTTAATGACAAGTATGAAACTTAAACTGGGCGATATCGTAGATGCAAGAAAAAAATTAGAAGCCATAGGACTCATGAAAACATATATAAAAGAAGATAGTGTGAATAATTATATTTATGAATTATATTCACCACTAAGTGCTTCTGATTTTTTTAATCATCCAATTTTAAATATAGTATTATATAATAATGTTGGCAAAACGGAATATGATAAAATCATCAATTACTTTAAAATTCCTAAAATAAATTTAAAGAATTTTAAAGATATAACTGCTTCATTTGATGAAGTTTTTGAATCTGTAGCTTATACTTCTTTTGAAAGTATAAATGAAGAAATTATAAGAAAAAATAAAAGTAATATTAATATAAATAGTCAAGTTGATTTTGATTTATTAATTTCATCACTACCTAAAACTATTATTAATGAGAGAACCTTCAATAAAGAAATACGTGATTTAATAGTTAAATTGTCATTTGTTTATGATTTAGGTATTTTAGAACTAGAAAATATTATTAGATCATCTATAAATGAAAAAGGTGTGATTAATAAAGTGCTTCTTAGAAAAAATTGTAGAAATTATTATCAATTTGAAAATAACGGGAAATTGCCTAGTCTTATTTTTAGAACTCAACCTGAGTATTTAAAAACCGACATAAATGAAGTTTCAAGTAAAGCAAAAATGATATATACCTTTGAAACGGTTTCTCCTTATAATTTTTTAAAGAGTAAACAAAATGGTGCAGAGCCTACAAGTAGAGATTTAAAACTTTTAGAAACTTTAATGGTAGAATATGGACTTAATCCAGGTGTAGTTAATGTTTTAGTTGATTATGTTCTTAAAATAAATGATAGTAAATTAAATAAAGCATTTACGGAGACACTTGCGGGTCAATGGAAAAGACTTAACATAGAAACTGTGAAAGATGCGATGGCTCTCGCACAAAAAGAACATAAAAAATATAAAAAAGTAAAAGAAAATAAAAAACAAAATAATAAAGTTGAAATTTTAACTCCTGATTGGTTTGATCAAAAAATTGAAAAAGAAACTATTAGTGAAGCAGAAAAAGAAGAAATGGAAGACTTACTAAAAGAATTTAGGTGATAATAGTGGATAAAGTAATGGCAAAAATTAAATATAGAACTGAAGGAATTGAAGATAAATTAAAAGAAAACTATATCGAAGCTATGAAAGATGAAACTTTTAAAAGACTCGTCAAAAACTTGCATATATCCGAAGATGTAATTATTAAGAATACATCAAAACTTAAAAAAACTGCTAAACAACTTGATAAATGTAGAAAGTGCAAAAATATTTTAGAGTGTAATAATGATATAAGTGGTTTCATAAATTATCCTGAAGTTAATAATGGAAAACTTATTTTCTCATACATACCTTGTAAACATGAAAAAAAATTTATAAAAGAAACAGCTTATATGGATAATATTTATTCATTTGATATACCTGAAGAAATAATAAATGCAAAAATGAAAGACATATATACAGATGATAAAAATCGTTTTGAAGTTATAAAATGGCTTAAAGATTTTATTCTAAATTACGATCCTAAAACTAAGACTAAAGGTTTGTATTTACACGGAAATTTTGGTTGTGGGAAAACCTATTTAATTGCTGCTTGTTTTAATGAACTTGCTAAAAAGGGTATTAAAAGTGCGATAATATATTGGCCTGAATATTTAAGAAGTTTAAAAGCTTCTTTTGATAATGATTTTTCATCTAAGTTTGATAGAATAAAAGAGGTCGAGTTATTACTTATAGATGATATAGGTGCAGAAAATACTACCGCATGGGGTCGTGATGAAATTTTAGGGCCAATTTTACAATATAGAATGCTTTCACATTTACCTACATTTTTTACTTCTAATCTATCTTTTAAAGAATTAGAAAGTCACTTTAGTATTACAAATAATAATGTAGATATCGTTAAAGCAAGAAGAATTATGGAACGTATAAAAGAACTTACTTCTGAAATCAAAATGGTCGGTGAGAATAGAAGAAAGTAGCCTTGAAAAACTACTTTAAATATGTTAAGATTAATTTGTGATTAGTTATTTAAATATTATGACAAAGGACATGGTTTTTAATTTATTTATTTTTAGAGAGCTAGGTTTTGGTGAAAACTAGTAATAAAATTTAAAAATTACTCCCTTCTAGTAGAAATATTAAAAGTATTTTCGGGTTATTCCGTTATCAAAATTAAGAAAAAGGTAGGATGGTACCGCGTTTATACGCTCCTTATACATTTGTATAAGGAGCTTTTATAATTTAATTGAGGAGTATTATATATGAAATTACATGAAATATCTTTAGCGCGTTTTTTAGAAATTTATTGTGGGATTACTAATGAAAATATTAAAACGGTTATGACTCATAAGGATGCGAAAATTTTATTACCATATTTAAAAAGTTGTTCTTTTGATTTTCTTAGAAAAAATATGGAACTTTATGAAACGGGAGATATTATCTTAGTAAGAGATGCTAACAATAATTTGATACCTTATCTAACTCCTAAATTTAGAAAAGAAGATACTATAGATGAAATATCAATGATTGTATGTGAGAAAAAATTAGTTATTGATTACTATAGTATAGATTTAGATGACTTGACAGTTTATGAGTTAAAAGAATTACTTCATCTATTTAAAGATAGTAGATCTAAGGCTCGTGAGATAAAAAATGAACTAACAAACAGAGGAGTTGTAAAATCTAAAAATAAGAAAAAAGAATTAAAGTACAGTTACGCATGTAAAAAGGAGGACTATTTATGATAAATATAAAAGAAGATGAAAATTTAAATACATTAAATCACAGTTGTGCTCATATGATGGCTCAAGCTATTAAAAGATTATATCCAAATGCTTTATTTTGGGTAGGACCTGTAATTGAAGAAGGTTTTTATTATGATATAGACCTAGGTGATAAATCTTTGACTGATGAAGATTTAGTTGAAATTGAAAAGCAAATGAAAAAAATTGTCAAAGAAGATAAGCTTATAAAAAGAGAAGAATTAACTAAAGAAGAAGCTTTAGAAATGTTTAAAGATGATCCATATAAAATAGATTTAATTAATAATATGGAAAAAGGTACAGTTATTACGTGTTATAGACAAGGGGAATTTGTAGACCTTTGCCGTGGTCCACATGTTAAAAGTACAAAATTACTTAAAAACTTTAAATTATTAAAAGTTTCTGGTGCTTACTTTAAAGGGGACTCTAAAAACAAAGTACTTCAAAGAGTATATGGTGTATGTTTTGATACTAAAGAAGCTCTAGAAGAACATATGCAATTTTTAGAAGAACAAAAACAAAGAGATCATAGAAAAATTGGTAAAGATTTAGAAATATTTATGACTTCTGATTTAGTAGGTAGAGGATTGCCTATGTGGTTACCTAACGGTTCAATAATCAGAAGAGAATTAGAAAGATATATTGTAGATAAAGAAGTTGCCTTAGGATATAATCATGTTTATACACCTTGTTTAGGAAGTGTAGAGTTATATAAAACTAGTGGACATTGGGATCATTACCATGAAGATATGTTTCCTAAAATGGAAGTCGATGATGAAGAGTTTGTCTTAAGACCTATGAACTGTCCACACCACATGTTAATATATAAAAATGCAATTCATTCATATCGTGATCTACCTATAAGAATAGGTGAATTAGCTGCAGATTTTAGATATGAAGCAAGTGGTGCGGTATGTGGACTTGAAAGAGTTAGAGCAATGTGTCAAAATGATGCTCATTTGTTTGTAAGACCTGATCAAATTAAAGAAGAAATCAATGGTGTAGTTAATTTAATATTGGAAGTTTATAAAGATTTTAATTTTAAAAATTATACTTTTAGATTATCTTTAAGAGATAAAGATAATAAAGAAAAATATTTTGATAATGATGAAATGTGGGAAAAAGCTGAAAGTGAACTTAGAAAAGTTTTACAAGAATTAAATATTGATTTTTATGAAGCAAATGGTGAAGCAGCATTCTATGGACCTAAGTTAGATGTACAAATTAAAACAGCTTTAGGTCATGATATTACTTTATCAACATGTCAATTAGATTTCTTACTTCCTGAAAGATTTGATTTAAATTATATTAATGAGGAAGGTAAAAAAGTTAGACCAGTTGTTATTCATAGAGCAATCTTAGGAACTTTAGATAGATTTACTGCATTTTTATTAGAAGAAACAAAGGGTAATTTACCAATTTGGCTTTCTCCAATTCAGGTTAATATTATACCAGTAAATAATAATTATCATTTAGAATATGCAAGTAAAATATATGAAGCATTAAAAAATAAAAACGTAAGAGTTAATCTTGATGATAGAGATGAAAAGTTAGGCTACAAAATGCGTGAAAGCGTTCTACATAAGAACCCTTATACTTTGATTTTAGGACAAAAAGAAGTTGATAGTAATATGGTTAGTTATCGTTTGAGAGGCTCAGAAGATACATCTACAGTTTCAATTGATGAATTTACTAATATTGTTTTAGATGATATTAAAAATAAAAAAATATAATAAACGAGAGACTTCAAATTTAGAAGTCTTTCGTTTTAATTAATATTTTGAGTTAATAATTAAAGCAAAAATATTTTTTAATGAAATTGATTTTTGTTATGTTAAAACTAATGATATATCGTTTAAAATATGATATAATAAAATATATTAAACTTTAGTTTTGCAGTAGAATATCGCAAAGCCATATAAAAAAAGGGTAGATGCCCTTTTTTGAGTGTTGTGTAATACA
>CALVYE010000024.1 GCA_944372025.1 uncultured Bacilli bacterium
TGTAGTTATGTTAATAAAAGTCCCCACCAAATAATGGTGAGAACTTTTTTTTACTCCCCACTAAATAATGGAGAACCCAATTAAGAATGAAGTTTTATTTATATAATTATTAAACTTGTGGGAATTTATTATGTTTTTTAGAATAAATGAATATTCCTACACCACCAACAAGAATTAATCCTAAAATTATATAATTATTATTTATACCAGTTTGTGGGTTTTCAACTACATCACCAGAAAGATTAAATGTATGTGTTGCAGTATTTGTACCACATGCTACAGAATTAGCTGTAACAGTATACTCATTATCCGTAGTTCTTAAATTAGCCTCGCTTATATTTATTGTAGACATAAAATTTGTAGTAAATGAATCACCAGATGTGTAATATATTTCTTCATCACATGGAATTGGATCACTACCATTTATAGTATATGTACATGTTCCCATTCCACATTCATCTTTAATTGTTCCACCAATTTGTATATTTGTATCATTTTCAGTTAATGAAAATTGTTTATTATCTTTATCATAATTTGGACTAATAGTATTTTCATCAATGTTAACAGCTACAGGATTATTATTACCTAAACCAATTAGAGTTGAGAATGTAACTTCTTCATTAGCAGCCATATCTTTTGACCATGTATAAGAAAATTCACTATCAGCATATGGTGAAGCATCACTCGGTATAGTTTGATCATCAGGAATTTTAAATAAAGATTGAATTACTGAAGTTGTAAACGATTTTTTTGCATCATTCCCTACAATTCCACCTAGTTCATCAATATTACGTTCGCCAGACCAGTATCCAAATGTTCCACCACCATTATTTAGAAGTCCAGATGTTTCTTCTAAAATTACTGTCATATATTTTTGGCTATCAGTTGTACCTGTTTTAGCATTAAATCCCGTCTTAATAGTAGGAATATGCGTATTTAGTTCATATGCTGCATTGTCATTACAAATAGTATCATATTCTCCACCAATATATATATCATTAAATGTTGAAACATTTATTGTTTGAGGAGTAGAACCATTTTTAACATTGTAATTTAATTTTATAAAGTTCTTATCTGAATATACTTCAGGTGTTACTGTTATTACAGCATCATTATCAATAGTTTTTGTTAATTTTTCATCTTGAACAGTTAATAAATATTTTTCGATTATTCCTTTAGCACCTTCAGTGGTTGTTGCGGTTGGATTATTTCCAGTAGCTGCTGCAACAAAGAAACTAGATAATGGATATCTAACATTATTCAAATCAGTTGTTGAAACAGAAGATCCAGGAAAAGAACCTGTTTCCCAAGTATCACCATTTTTAAAGTATATACCTATACCTCCAGTTACCTCATTTGGTCCACCTAAGAATGTTGGTGTTGAACCAACTTCGTTATAGTATGCACCACATGAATAACAAACAAAATTATTATTCATAATATAACCTAAACTTGGATTATTGTTACGCTGTACTGTAGAATCATTGATATTATCTAATGAGTTAGGATCAGATGTTGCAGCATTTACATTCGTTATAGCAAATATACTAACTAATAAACTTGTCAATAAAATTTTCATTTTCTTCATATAAATTCCTACTTTCTATTTTCATTATTAATATAACACAAAATATTGATTTTTACAATTTAAATTTATAAATTTTTTAAATACTATTTGGAGTTTACAGTAAAATTATTTAATTAAACAAATTCATTTTAAAATAAAAAGCTATTAACTTATAGCTTTTTATTAAGATTATTTACTTAAAATTTGTCATTTGGTTCTATCTATTTAAGGATTACTATTCTCACAAGCTTCACTATTAATATTAAACAAATCAATAGGTATTGGAACCCCTTTATATAATATTATACCAGTTATACTTACTTCTTCACCTAGGTCGCAATCATAATTCGTATTTCCGACTTCACATTGATTACCACTATATTTACCATAAACATTTCTCATCAGTCTTAGATAGTTCTCTCCGCTATCCTCTATCCAAACAACACTTTCACCTAAAGGAGCATAATTATCGAAAAATTCGTCCGGATAATTTTCAGGAATTGTAAGTAATATATATACTTTTTTCCATTCAATTGTGGATGTTCGTCTTTCCCCATCATTATCTGTATATGTATAAGTACCATCTAAAGAAATATTTTCCATTGCAGTTTCTTTCGTATATAATGATTTTTCTACATCTTTTGGATCTTTTTCTTCTCCACCACTTGTAAAAGTAAATTCTATATCTTTGCAATATTCTTTGTCATCATAAAATTCTATATAAACATCATCATCTGAACCATCTTTACTATCTTCTTCGCTTACCCATCTAACTTCTGCACCTAATGATTCAGAAACAAATCTAAGAGAAACATATACATCGTCATTATTATCTATTAAAGTTTCAATATCAGTTGCCATTATTGATGTTGTTTTACCATCTTCATCTTCAACAACTTCCCACTGTCCTGCACCTGATGGTGTCTCACCTGATGAGGAATCAAATACATATGTATCAATTACTTCATCATTTTCATCAACCAATTGTAAGATTGATCTAAATTCTTTGGATTCAGTAGTGTGATATGATCTATAGTATAAACTTACTTCTCTTGCATCCATAGTATCATTATCAGGATCATGTACTGATTCATAAATTTTTTCTTTATATAATCTTTTTAAATAGAATTCACCAGCTTTTTCATCAGTCTCATCCATTATTTCACATATTGGTGTCCCATCTTCTTTTGTTAGACCACATAAATCTTCTAATCTAATATATTTTCTCCAAGTTTCTATTGCATCAGAATCATCATCACCATCTGTAATTCTATAAGTTATTTCAAAAGTATCAATGCTACCAGTTTCGTAGTGTTTTTGATTATCACCACTACCTACGTAGATATTAGCAGCATCATCGTCAACTGTATATGTTATTCCTTCGCTATCTTTAAATTGATCACCAATTTGAACACTACTTAAATCAACATCTACTGCATTATCTACTTCTATATTGTTCTCATCTTCATTTGTATTTTCTACTGTTTCGGTTTCACTATCAGTATTTTCGTCTTCTGGTGCGGCAAATATTGGAGATGCATAGCTAATAAAAACAGTAAAGGTTAATAATAATGATAATAATCCTCTTAATTTTAGTTTTTTCATATATAATTCACTCCCTTGTATAAAATTTACTTACTACCTTTCTATTCTTAATATAAGTTTAACATTATTAATTTTATTGGTCAATACTATTTGTCAGTTGATTGACTTATTTTTTCTAATTCTATACCACAAAATGGTCCATCCTTTTCGGAAAGTTTGATCATTTTTTCATCGGTAATCCATGATTTTCCTTCTTCTAAACATTTTAATTTTTCTTCATAAAATTCATCTTTACATTTTTCATTTGCAGATTCATCAAGTATATTATAAGGTAGTGGAACACCATTGTACATAATAATTATGTATAATTTATCGTTGTCTATATAAACTTCTTCTTTTTTATATTTTGCCTCAAACTTTCTTAATTTATTATTTATATCTATATAATTATAATTTGTAATTATTTCAAAAGAATCATCAAGACCATCTATATTTTCGCTAATATACTCTTTACATCTATCACTTAGACATTTATCATCATTGCTATCACAATTATTAATATTGTTTAACTCTTCTTCATCTATATTTTTACAACTTTCAGTATATGAGGTATTTATTACTTTACAATACTCATCATTATCATAAAAACTAATACTAACTTTATCTTTTCCTTCATCCATATCTTTTTCGGTCCATATAACTTCTGCTCCCAAGGCTTCGGTTACAAATCTAAGAGATACATATAAATCATTATTAGAATCTATTAATGGCTCAACGTCGGCTGTTAAGATTCCTTGTTCATTAAAAATACTGTTTTCATCTTTAAATTCATTAAAATTATAACTATTATCTCCTATAACTAAATGTGATTCAAACTCATTTGATTCTTTAAGATATTTTGTTGAATAATAAACATCGTTATTATTTACTTTTGTAATATAAGTTCTTCTTAAAGCGATAATACCATTTTCACTGAAGTCTTTACATATTTGTTCATCAGAGCACAAGTCACTGAATTTAACATATTTTCTCCAAGTTTGAATATCATCATTACTTACTTCAGCTTCGAAGTTATATATATCTATTTGTTCATTATTAATATATATATCAGAAGAATTTACTTGTGAAACTGTATAATTATAACCATTATATTCAAATTTATCGTATAAATTTATTTGTGATAAATCTATATCTAATTTTTTTTGCTGTTCATCTGCATAGATATTTTTAATATTCAAGCATACGGAAAATACAATTAGACATGTAATTAAAATTTGTTTTGTTTTTTTCATTGTATCTCTTGTATATCTGGAGTTTCATCGTTATAACAATTAGTGCCAAACAGATTAATGTCTTGAGGGTTAGTTAATAATACATAGTCTTCTCCTCGTGCTTCACAATCTGATTGAGACACAATATTATTACCTGCACTACTTCCTCCACCTGATGAACTACTATTTTTTAATTCATTTGCTCTTTCCATAGCTGCTCCTGGATTTGTAAAACTTTCCATACATGCATTATTAGTATTTTCTCCCAACATACCTATAACAAACTTTATTATCATTGGGATAAAGAAAATTATTACACCTACAATTACTCTTTTAATTAAAATACTTTGAGCTTTTTTCATTTGATCACTTTTTTGTGCAACTAAAGCTTTGACAAGATCTATTGTTCCCATAAGAATAAGTATTATTGGAACTGCAATCTGTATAATATTTAGAGCATATCCAGCTAATCCAAATAATCTATACCCTGCTTCACTCGTACACAAATCAGTATCAGCCAAAATATTGAATAAATTCATAATATGTCTCCCCTTTATTCATTTACTCTAAGACTTACAGTATTAGATATAATTTCTTCATTGTCTACAGCCACAGCATAAATTTCCACAGTACCACCTTTAAGGGCAGTTAAAACTCCGTTTTCTTCTTTTGCAACAGAAGTATCGCTTATAATCCATCTTACTTTAGAATCGGTTTCTTTATCAAAAGCATAAGTTAATGTTGCTGTTCCTCCAACAGATAGACCCGTAGTAGTTTCGTTTCCTGGTGATAAAGTCATAGAAGCACCACTTGATTTATCAGGTGTAACTGTAATTGCTAATCTAGCATCTTCTAAAGTGTTATTCTCATTATTTTTATTATTCATTACAACAAAAAAAATAATTGCCCCAATAATTAATACAACCACAACACCCACTAATACTTTGCCCTTAGTTGTTAACTCTAAAGATCTCTTTTGTCTTGGCATTTCATCCATATGACTAATCCTCCTATTCTTTATAATATAATTTTACATTTTTTAATATTTAAAGTCAACAATCATGCAATATAATTGACAGTATTTTTGTAAAGAAAAAAAGAGCCTAAGCTCTTAATTAACTTCTAATACTTTAACATCATATTTTCCTGTTGGACTATCTACCGTTACGATATCATCTTTTTTATGATTAAATAGTGCGATTGCAAGAGGAGATTCATTTGAAATCTTATTATTAAAAGGATCTGCTTCTTGACTACCTACTATTTTATATTCTTCAATTTCATCATCACCAACATAATTTAATTTAACAGTAGAACCAAGAGAGATTTTACCGTTAGTTTCTATATT
Source organism: uncultured Bacilli bacterium (assembly GCA_944372025.1). GTDB lineage: Bacteria > Bacillota_I > Bacilli_A > RF39 > UBA660 > JAFSEX01. The sequence continues at coordinate 5,732 of CALVYE010000024.1, forward strand.
TATAATTTCTACGTTATTAATCATTTGTTCTAATTCTTTAATTCTGCCTTCTACAACTGCTTGTTCATTTCTAGCAGCATCATATTCAGCATTTTCAGATAAATCACCTAGCGCCCTTGCTTCTTTAAGAGATTGAATAACCTCAGGTCTTTTTACAGTTTTTAAATGTTCTAACTCTTCTTTTAATTCTTTTAAACCTTCTTCAGTTAAATATATAGCTTTGTTTGCCATAATCTTTCACCTTTCTTAATATACTAAAAATCACCCGAAAGTGATTTATTTTTCAAAAAATGGTGGAGAATGAGGGACTCGAACCCTTGACCCCCACGGTGCAAGCGTGGTGCTCTAGCCAACTGAGCTAATTCCCCAAAATATATGTGCTTTTTTATAACAGCACATATATAATATCAAAAATAGAAAATAAATGCAACCCCTATTTTAAAAAATTTATTTAATATTTTTATACAATAATAATACGCATTATTTTAGATTTAATTACAAAAAAAGAATAAATTAATTATTCCTTTTTTGCATATTTATCTGCAAGTTCAACATTTAAAGTTTTTATATTATTTTCTATTGTTTCACTATAACTTGTAACATAACCACTTCCATTGATATTACACTTATAATTTAAGAGGTTGCATAAAGTAGTTACATCTCTACTAGAATATCCCGTAATATCTGGAATACTTGCATCATTTCCATCAGTTAATAAATATACTTTATCATAATTACTTATTTTAGTACCTCTATTAGGAAATTGGTTTATAACTTTAGAACCACTACCTAATACTATAGGATTTATTTTATTATCAGTTAATTTCTTTTTTGCTGTCTCTATATTTTTATTTAATAAATTAGGCATTTCTATAGTTTGATATTGAGAAGTATCTGTAACATTTGTAACAGGCTTAATATTTAAATGTTTACAAGTATCTTCTAATATTTTTTTTACAGCATTTGCAAGAGGTGTACTACTTTTCATACCTTGTACTGATGCATAAACTATGATTTCAGGATTGTCTTTTGGAAACATTCCTTCAAAACTTCTTATTGTTTTTGTTTCAGAATATTTACCATCTTCATCAACAACTTGTGCGGTACCAGTTTTACCTATTACATCATAACCTTCAATATTGTAAATATATCCTGTACCATGTGCTGAATCATTATGAACTACGTTATACATTAAATTTTTAATATAATCTATGGTAGATTTCTTAGCAACTGTACCTACTTCTTTTTTCTTTCCTTTAAATATTATTTCACCACTATTGGAATCTACAATTTTATCTACAATGTAGGGTTCTAACATAACACCATCATTTGCGATAGAAGTTAAAGCTTGTATATGTTGAATTGGCGTAGTTGTAATACCTTGACCAAATGCAGCATTTGCAATTTCTATTGGATAGGTAAATTTTATTTGTCCTTCTTCTTCTTTTGGGAGTTGAATTCCCGTTTTCTTTCCAAATCCCATTTTTAGAAGATAATTCTTCAAATCATCTTTATTAATCATTGTTTCCATCATGTTTGCGACCCCTGTATTTGAAGATTGTGCAAACCCTTCATCATAGGTTATTGTCCCCCATCCTTTACCTTCGTTCCAGTCATTGACTGTATCATCACCAATTTCTTTTTTACCCGACAAATAAGTTTTAGTTCCATCGTAAGTTCCTTTTTCTAGGGCTGCCATATAAGTATAGATTTTCATGGTAGAACCAGGTTCATAAGCATATGAAACTAAAGGATTTAGATATGAAGTAATATCTTTAATGTTAGGATCGAAAGATGGGATTGATGAAGATGCCAAAATTTTACCAGTTTTCGCATCAGCTATAGTTATTGTAGCCCATTCAAATTCTTCTTCATCCTTCATTTTTAATAAAGCTTGTTCTACAAATAATTGTATATTTGAATCGATTGTTAAATATATATCATTTCCATTTTCAGGGTCATTTCTTATTTCAGGAGTATTTGGTATTTTATAACCCATTAAATCTTTTTGATATTCTAAGTAACCATCTTTACCACTTAATTCTTCATTAAATTGTTGTTCGATACCCATTTCGCCTGTCATGGTTCCGTCTTCACTTGTTTTGGCATATCCAATTATATATGAAGCAAAATTTCCATTTGGATAATATCTTTTATAATCTTGAATAAAATCGATACCTGGAAGTTTAAGATTTTCTATCGCTTCTTTTTTAATTTCGGTAATGTTTCTTCCCCCTGGTCCTAATTCTACTTGATATAAATCTTTATTTAAAAGTTCTTTTAACTCTTCTTCAGTCATATTTAAAAGAGGCGCAAGTTTAGTTGCAGTCTCTTCTACATCTACTACGTGTTGTGGAGTTGACTGCCCTTCACTTCTACTTTCATCTAAATAGGCTATTACTGTATAACTTGATACGTTTTGTGCTAAAACTTCTCCCGCTGAATCAAAAATTGTACCTCGATTTGCACTTATTACCTCTTTTTGAGTATTTCGATTTTGAGCCATTTTTTTAATATCTATTCCATCTATTTTATTAGAAAGGCCTAAATAACATATTCTTCCAATTAACCCTAAAAGTAAAAAAAGACATACCCCAAATACAAATTTGTTAATTACTACTTTATTTGTATTAGTTTGTCTTTTCTTCATCAATGATCACCTATTCACTATTTCATAACGATTTTAATATTATCATTATTATACTCTAATCCATATTCTTTTGCAACCTCTTGAATGTTTTCTAGAGATGCAAGTTCATTGATTTTCATAGTTAAACTTTGATTAGTTTTTTCTTTAGAGGTAACTTCACTTTTCAATTTTTCAACATCAAAATTAAGCTTTGAAACAAAAGCTTTAGATGTAATTGAAACAATAGGAAAACTTATAGTTAAAATAATCGCTAATGTATATATTAATTTTACAAATTTTGAAGTTTTCTTTTTAGTTACTTTTTTTCTTGCCATGAAAATCATCCCTTTTTATCTATAATTTTTGTGCGATTCTAAGTTTTGCACTTCTGCTTCTATTATTTTCTTCTAATTCTTTCTTACTAGGTTTTATAGCTTTACCTATTAACTTTAATTTTGGTTTAAACTCCTCTGGTATTATAGGAAGACCTTTTACTTTACTATCAATTTCACTATATTCTTTGAAGATTTGTTTACAAATTCTATCTTCTAATGAATGAAAGGTAATAACGCATATTCTTCCATCTTTATTAAGGAGTTCTATTGCATCCTTTAAAGCTATTTCAAAAACATTTAATTCTTTATTTACTTCTATTCTTATTGCTTGAAATACTTTTTTTGCAGGATGTGTATTTCTTTTGTATTTTTCGGGTACCGCACTTTTAATTATTTCTACTAATTCTAAAGTAGTATCTATCTCTTTTGTCTTGCGATACTCAACTATTTTTTTAGCAATACTTCTTGCATATTTTTCTTCACCATATTTGAAAAATATGTGTGCTAAATCTTCTTCACTGTAGTTATTAACTACTTCTCTGGCATCTAATTTATTTGATTTATCCATTCTCATATCAAGTATGGCATCTTGATGATAGCTAAACCCTCTTTCTTTTTCATCTAATTGAGGACTCGATACTCCTAAATCAAATAAAATTCCATCTATGCCATTAATGTTTCTTTCTTTTAGTGCTTTCTTAAGGTTTACGAAGTTAGTATTAATTATTTCAAAATTGTTACCTATTTCTTTTAGAATATTAGTACTGTAATTGATCGCTTCATCATCTTGGTCAAAGGCGAAAAGACAACCCCTTGTTATTCGCTTCAAAATTTCTTTGCTATGCCCTGCATATCCTAATGTGCAGTCAACATAAATACCATCTTCTTTGATGTCTAAACCTTCAATTGCTTCATTTAATAATACACTGTAATGTTTCATATTAAATACCTATATTGACTTCAAATAAGTCTTCTGCAATATCTGATAAGTTTTCTTCATTTTGACTAAAGAATTTTTCCCAATTATTTTTTGACCAAATTTCTAGACGATCATTTACTCCAATTATTACGCATTCTTTTTCTATTCCAGCGTAACTTGCTAAAGGAGTAGAAATACTAATTCTTCCTTGACGGTCAAAAGCACACTCAGTGGCACCTGATAAAAAAAATCTTAAGAATGCTCTCGCATCTTTTTTGGTGAAAGGTAATGTTTTAAGTTTATCGATAATATTATTCCACTCTTCCATAGGATAAACGAATAAACATCCATCTAATCCCCTTGTTACAATGAATTTTTCTCCTAATTCATATCTGAATTTAGAAGGAATAATTATTCTTCCTTTTTCATCGATGTTATGATGATATTCACCCATCAACATAATAACACCCCACTTTTCACCACGTTCAACCACTGGTCACCATTATAATACTACATATAAATAATTTTTTCAATATTTTTTTGTAAAGTTGACACTACAAAAATGTACAAAAAAAGAACAACTAAGTTGTCCTTCTAACTTTCTGTTTTTCATACGGTAAATTATATTGAGGGTATTGTGGATTCATGGTGTTATAATTTGGCATTTGTTGTATATTTGGATTAGGCATAGGCATTTTAGATTGAAAATTAACATTCATACCTGGTTTACTCATAGGATTAGATTCAGATCTTTGATATGGGTTAGCTTGAGGGAGTTTTGGTGATTCTTTAGGTGAAATTGGTGAACTATTTTTGGTATTAATGTTAACATTATTAAAGTCATTAGCTGATACTTCCTCAAGATTAATTTGTTGTTTTGGAACATCCCATCCTGCTTCAGTTTGAGTAGCAAGGCCTATTTTTTCATAGGCATTCATATATACTACTTTATCTGGATACCAATTTGCTTGATCTTTTAGAAAGTCTAATTTTTGATTACCGTTTGTAAATCCTGAAGAAACTATTTGATTGTTAAATTCATTAGCTATACTTTTATCTTTTACCCAAAAAACTTGTATACCGCTTTTAAGTACATCCTTAAAGGTAACCTTTCTTATAGGTTTATCTGTTCTAATATGAACATCTGTTGTCGAAATCCATTCATTATTAAAATCACCATGTTCAGATACTATAGGCTCAAAACTACTTGAGTCTACATAATAAATATAAGCAACTATACTATCTAATTTTAAAAGGCTATGATTATTCCCCATAACTAAGGCACTTTTATCATTTTGCCCAAAAGTAAAGTAATACATAGGTCTTAGTGCATATAAAATTGCAGTTTTTTCATCATCAGTAGCAAATACAATTGATTTTTTCATTTTTTTATCATAGACAGGCCCAAAAGAATAGATCTCTTTAGGATTAGATTTAGAAGTACACATTAAACTAATCTCACCTTTATTTAGAGATTCTTTTAAGGTATTGGCTACTTTAGCTTGTTGAGTTGTAAATAGTGTATCAAATATTCCCATAAAATCACCTTTTAATACTGTATATATTATTTTATCTAAATATATTCTAACACAAATATTATAAAATATGAATTATTATTTTTATATTTGACAATTAGCTTAACAATATATACCATATATAACATTTTTAAGCAGTTTTAAATATATTTAAAATATTATTAATTTTTAATGTTGTTAATATAGTTCCTTTAGTATATACTCCATTACTATATATTCCGTTTTCCCCAACATTTGAATAACTACCTCCCAAATATATATTATAGTTTTCATGTTTTTTAAAATTTGGTGTACTTATGATTATGTGCTTAGAATTTTTAGCTGGTGAAAAAGTTAGAATTTCTTTATTCTTACTATCCTCAATATGTATCAAATTGTTTATGTTATTTTCATTCAGATTTATAGCTAAAATATATTGTTTTGATGAAGTATCAAGGATTTGTTCTATACTAGAATTTCCTGCTAAAACAAATATTCCATTATTTATTTTAATTTTTCCTATATATTTTATATTATTATCTTCAAGAGAACTATTAATAATAATATTACCACCATTTATATAATTAAAACTATCAAGATTTATTCCATTATTATTTGAATCGATATAAATATATCCATCATTTATAGATAGATAATTTTTTTGTGTTTCATTACTGTTTAAGATATTTAGTCCCTCATTATTTGAAGATATTTTTAAATTACCTCCATATATTTTTATTATTTGACTTTCTATACCTTTATTACTCTTTTTTATATCTATATTTCCATTATTAATATTTATGTTTTTGGTTGCATATATGGCAGTATTATTACTAAGAATTTCTAAAGTCCCTTCTTTTAAAGTAAAGGTTTCTGAGTGTATAGAATTATCTGAAGTGTTAAATTTAAAATTACCACTATTAATTATTAATGTTTTAGCATATATCCCTTCTGAATTTACATAGTTTTCATTATTATTACTTCCTCCACCTGTGTTAATATTAAATTTTCCATTATTTATTTTCAGAGTTTGTTCAGTAATAATACCGTTTTGAACTGCATTTATCATAAATTCTCCATTATCAATAATAATATTTTCGTTTTCTACTTTTGAATTCAATATTTTTATTGCGTCATTTTTTGAATTTATATTAAATTTACCATTTTTTATGTATATTAGTTGCTCACTTACTATTCCATCTTTTACAGAATTAATTTCTATATTTCCATTTAGAATTTCTAATTTATTTTTAGAAAATAAGGCATTTTGATAGTTAGAACTTATAATAAGTGAACCTTCGCCACATATTGTAAGTTTATTATTGCTATAAATAGTTCCCGTATTCCCTTTTAGTATATAATTTTCAGTATCCGATAATGTATTTTTAGTATTTTTTTCAAGAATTATTACTACTTCTTCTGCATTTTTTATGTATATTGGAGGTCCATGTTCATATTTAATTGATGTTTCTTTAAATATAAGTTTTACCATTTCTTTATCTTTAGTATCAACTATTATTTGACTGTTTGCACTATTTCCTGATATGGCATATTCGCCTGATTTATTTATAGTTATTGTATTATCTTTAACTTTCGCACCACGACCTTTAAATTTTATAATATCATTTTTAAAAGTTATATTTGAGGCTGTTATTCTATCCCAGTTTGCAATTTCATTTTTAGTATCCTTTATTATATTTTTAGAATCTGATTTTTTGAAATAGATAAATGTAATAATTGAAATAGTTATAACTAATCCTATTATTATTTTAAGTGACTTTATCATATTTTAGATAGTTATTAGGAGCTTTATTCTCCTAATAATATTCTTACCTTTCCACCTTCTAAAATTCTTTCTCCTGCTTCAGGAGATTGTTCTACTACTTTTTCACCTGTTCCTGAATATTCGATTTCAAATTTTTCTAATGCCTCATTTGCTTCTTTGACAGACATACCAATAACATCTGGAATTTCATAATATTTTTTATCGTTCCAATTATAATTTTTTTCAGTTTGAGTATTGCGTTTTTCAATACCTAATGCATCTATTGCATCCACTAATATACTTCTTGCTAAAGGAGCGGCTACAGTTCCACCAAACTGAGTTACTCCTCTAGGATTATCTACTGCTACGTATAATACGATTTCGGGATCATCTGCAGGTAAAAATCCTATAAAGGAAACAATATAATTTCCTACCATATATCTTCCATTTTCAACTTTTTGAGCTGTACCAGTTTTTCCCCCAACGCGATATCCATCAATATATGCATTTCTACCTGTACCAAGTGAAACAACATTTTCTAAAGCTTCTCTTACTTCTTTACTTGTTTCTTCACTTATCACTCTTCTTTTTGTAACTGTATTTCTTTCTTCGATAATTGTATTAGTTTCAGGTTCTCTAAAACCTTTAACGATATAAGGAGTTACTAAATTACCTCCATTGATGGCTGCACTTACTGCAGTTATTTGTTGTATAGTCGTCTATTAAATGAAACTTTCTACCCAAATTATTAGAGAATGTATTTATACTTTCTCCTGTCTTAATATAAATGTCTAGTTTTATCTTTTTGTTTTCCTCTTTATAAACATAAATTCTATCAATTAATTCATTAAAAACATCGCTATAACATTTATCATCATTTAAACAATTATCTAAAATCTTTTTAAGTTCATAAATTTTATTTTCTATATAGTTTTTATCTTGCTTATTATTTTGTAATTCCTTTAATCTGTTTTGATTAGTAAATATTTCATCATTAATCAAATCTACTTGTTTTTTATAGTCTTCTTTAGATAAGTATTCTTCCATAACAAGTTCTAGTAATTTATCTTTTTTATTATTAAATATTAAAATTTTAGATTCGATATTTTTTATTTCGGATTCATTATTATTTGTTTCTAAATAGTTCCTACAGCCATTTAATATTTCACCAAAAATAGCCTTTCTTTGTTTCAATAATTTATTAAACATATCTTTAAAAACTATATCTAGTTCTTGTTCAAACACTCTAGGATTAGAACATCCCTTTAAACTTTCTTTTCGGTATACTTGGCATTCCCATACTGGATTGTTTTTCCTTTTACCAGCAGATGATCTATGATAAGTTAAGCCGTGTCTACCACAGTAAATTTTTCCTGAATAAATATATCTATTTTGAAATACTTTTTTATTAACTGCTCTATTGGTAAAACTATCTTGTCTTTCCTTTAATTTTTTGTTAGCTCTATCCCACAACTCTTCCGATACTATTGGTGGAACATTATCATAGTCTTTATAAATAATCCAATCAGATTCATTTAATTTTTTCTTTTTCTTAGTGCGATAATCTAATACTTTAGTTTTATGGCCGCAATAATATCCTTTATATTTAGGATTTTCAATAATTCTAGTTAGTATAGTTGTATCTATTCTTTTACCCTTTTTATTTTTATAACCTACGCTAAATAAATACTTTGATACTTTAGATAATCCATCTGTGGTATTAGCATATCTATCAAAGATAATTTTAATCATTTCGGCTTCTTTTTCATCAATCACTAATTTTCCTTTATCTTTTACATAACCATAAATATTAGAACATCCTAGAACAGTACCACTATCAATACTTCTTTTCATACCAAAAGATACTCTTTCTGATAGTTTTCTAACTTCATCTTGAGCAATAGAAGACATGATAGTTAGTCTAAGTTCAGAGTCAGGTAATATAGTATTAATATTATCATTTAAAAAATAGACACCAACACCATCTTGCAGTAACTCTTGGGTATACTTAATACTATCTAAAGTACTTCTTGAAAATCTGGATATTTCTTTTGTTAATATTAAATCAAATTTATGCTTTTTAGCATCTTCTATCATTCTTAAAAATTCTTCACGTTTATTAACTGATGTTCCACTAATACCTTCATCAATATATGAACCTATAAACTG
>CALVYE010000025.1 GCA_944372025.1 uncultured Bacilli bacterium
CGTGTAAGATCTCAATGCTCGCAATCTCTTTATTTATAAGGGTTTCTCAAAGGGGTTGAATAAATCGGTATCAACCAGTTGATACACTGTGATGCCAAACTTTTTTCTTTATTTTCCATTTTTATCACGTCCTTTTATTATAAATACTATTAGAAATCAGTCTTAACATTAATTGATTTCAATCAATCCAATATAATCATAATAACACTTCATATCCTCGCTACCTTCTAAATTTATTTATATTTTAGTACAAGTACTAAAATATCGGTAAAAAAGAAAATAATTCTTTAATGATATATCACCATAGTAATCAGAATAATTTATTTCAAAATTTTCATTTATCAAAATTATAGATACTCTCATTACTGGAAACACGACTTCTAAAAAAATACCTGTTTTGATATAATTTCTACCAAATCTTGATAAGTATTTTATAAGTATTACATCTATTTTATTATCTTCTAACATTCTTTGAAATTCTGGTTTATCAAAATTAGCACCTAAATGTCCGTCATCTATATAATAATCAACTAATTTATATTCTTTATGTTCATTTAAATAATTATCTATAATTGGTCTTTGATTAGTTATACTATTAGATTCTTTATGATTATTAAATTCTTTCCTTTGATAAACGAAGATATACTGCTATTTTAATATAATTTCCTATTTTTTGTTACCTAATTTATACCATATCTGGTATATCATCTTTTAATCTTTTTGCATTAGTATGCGCAACAACATTACCAACCGAATTCAAGCTTACTGCAGGTTTTAGATTATTATTCCACCATTTCATTACAATGTATAATGAATAATTTTTTTCAATTTCTAAAATTAATTGTTCTTTTATTTTTTGATTCATACTTTTATCTTTTACTGTTTCATTATAAATATCTTTAAGTATTTCTAATTGTTTTGGCGATAATTTTTGTTCGATAATGTTTTTTTTACTATCTATTATTTTAAAATTTATTATGGCTAAATCGTTCATTTGTTCTAAATTAACAACATTTAACCTAACATAATTAGGATTAAACTCATGATCAACTAATATTCTAATAGGTATATTAGTTTCATTCATTTTTTTTATAATTGCATTGTATTTTTCAGACTCTTTTTGTATTCCTGTTACACAATATCCTTCTAATTTTTCAAATAGTATATCTTCAAAACGTTTTAATGAGGTAAGGCTACTAACTCGAGTTAATCCTAAAATTTCAGTATTATCTATCCATTCATTATCAGTTGGCAAATTATTACCTTCTAATATATTCTCATAAAGATTATCTAATATATTTAATCCTTCTTTAATATTTCCAGTAACAGGATAGAATTTATTCAAATAATGTATTGTTATTGCGATTAAAGCATCATCAGAAACTTTATCAATTATTTCAACAGCTTTTGAAACACTTGCCTTTTTACTAATATTCTCTTTATTAACAATCCTATATACTAACATTTCTGATAGGATAGAAATATCAATATCTCTTTCACTACATAATGCAGTTTTTTGCTCTTCTCTAAAAAAAATTTGTATTGCAGGATCCTTAAAAGCATCTATCATTTCCGCTTTAACAAGTTTAGGTAATAATTTTTCGGAAAAAAATTCTAATTTTTCCCTTGCTCTATCTTCTGAAACTAATTGTTGTTGTGCCAACATAAATGCTACATCTTTCTTTAAATTCTCAATTAATTCATTAGCACCATTATTTTTTATTATTATTATATTACTTTGATTTTCTATTGTATTTCCAATATTAACGTCACCATCAGATTTAAAATCTCCATCTATATCAATTTTATTTTTGTTCATCATTCATACTTCCTATATTAATATTTTTTTGTGAATTTATATTACCACCAACATTTATTGAATTTTGAATTTGTTTTGAACTCTTTGAAAATTTTTGGCTTTGCTTACTTTTACTTCCGATTTTATATCCAACTGTCCCGCCAATTATAGCACCAAATATCAAACTAATTATTTCAGTTCCAAGTCCATCAAATATAATATCCATTATTGACCACTTCCTTAATTATTATTTTATTTCTTCAAGTTTCTTCTTTTCTTTATTTCCTAATTGTTTCTTTTCTCTTTCAAGTTCTTTTAATCTCTTTTTTGGTGTTGGCATTTCTTCAGGCATCATACCACCAATATCGGCAATTGCTTTCCTTACCTTTTTGCCAACTTCATAATGTACGTCTTTAGCCTCTTTTTCTCCTTGTACATTATCTTTTAAAAGTTTTTGTTTCGTTTGATTTATTCTAAATAAATTAGCTACCAATTCATCTTCATTCATATTATCTAGAATATCTTCTCTATAACGTAATTTTTTTCTCTTGAAAATATCATCAGCTGTTTCACCGTTATACAGTCCTTTATATCCCGCATTATGAAACTCAGCCATATTTTTCACTCCTGCAGATGATGCGACTTTTTGTAAAGTATAATTGCCTTGTTTTGTTAATTTTCTTTGATAAAATCTTTTTTCATCGTCTGATAATGAATCATATTCTCGCTCAGTTATTTCTTGCTTTCTTGTTTGAATAGCAAAATATGTTTGTCCTAAGGCAACAACTTCTTTATTTGGATCAGCATTTTGTACTATTAAATAGCATGCATATCTAGAAAGTTCATAATCAAGAATTTTCCTTTTGGCAGTTTTACCTAATTCTATCATTTTGTTGGTTTCAACAAAATGATTAAGTACATTAAAATTGCTATTTTCACAAGATGTTATAGCTTTATCTATTACTATTTTAAAGTTTCTCCACTCTTTATACTCCAATACTTTTTGTAATTCACGTGCATACCAATATTCGTTTCCATATTCATCTATATGCTTTATATTTTCAAACATGTTGTTAGCATGATTAGTACTGATTTTCTTCATTATTCCCTCCTTCTATTTATAAATGTGTATCGCCCAGTTAATACTTCCTTTTTGGAACCCTTTTTCTTCATTTGCCATTATTATCACTTCCTTTTTTATTAATTTTTATCAGAATATTCAAACTTTTCGAGTTCACTTAAATATTTATCAAAATCGCTGACATATAATTGATCCTGTATAATTCTATATTTTTCAAATTCTGATTCTGCTTTATCACAAGCAATTTTATGAGATATTTTTCCTGCATCTTGCAATATTTCTTTATCAGTTAGTTTTAAAAATTCATCTAATCTATTTGACCAATCTTCCATTGTCATTGGTATATGTCTTATTGCTCTATTTTCTGCCAAATCAAGATAAGCTGATACGATTCTTCTTAACGAATATAATTCCTCTTTACTCAAATAATTTTTTGCAATTATAACATCACTTTTAATAATTTTACCATTTGGAGCATCAGACCAATTAGTAAGCCCCATATGTTCTTTGTTAGAATCAGCTCTGTTATATATAATTTCTGCAGCTGTATTACCAGTTACGGCATAGTGCATTTTGTTTTGTACCTTTTTAAAGAACTCCATAGTTGTTTTTGAATTTTTATCATAATCAATACTAGTTGCATATATATCCGTTACTTTTTGATAAAATCTTCTTTCAGATAGTCTTATTTCCCTGATTCTTTCAAGTAATTCATCAAAATATTTTTCAGTTAAAATTGAACCACTATTTTTTAGTCTTTCATCATCCATTGCAAAACCCTTAATAGTATATTCTTTAACAATTTCATTAGCCCACTTTCTAAACTGAACAGCTCTTTCATTATCAACTTTGAAACCTAAGGCAATAATCATTTGCAAATTATAATGAACAACATATCTTGATACGTCTCTATTTCCTTCTTTTTGAACTATTCGAAATTTTCGAATAGTTGAATCTTCTGTCAATTCATTGTCGCTATATATCTTTTTTATATGATAATTTATTGTGTTTATTTCTACATTATATAAAGTAGATAACATTTTTTGAGTAAGCCAAATATTTTCATCTTCATATCTTACTTCAATGGCTTCTTTATCATCACCAGTTGCAGCAATAAATATTAAATATTCAGCTGCACTAGACCTAATTGTTATTTCTTTTTTCTTCTTCATATTTACCTCCTTTTCATACCTTATTAAACATCGTAATCACTTTTTTAATTTCTAAGTCAAAATAAGCTTTTATTATTTTATATTATTTTTTTATATGCGATTTTTAGTTTTTTTTGAAAGTCTTTTGGGATTTTTTTATTTGCTTCATATATTAAATCATCATTAATTCCATATAATGCTTCTGCCATCGAACCTACAATACATGCATTTGTATCAGTATCTCCACCATATAAGAGTATTTTTCTAATGCTCTCATCATATGAATTAGTGTTAAATACAGTATATAAACAAATATCTATTGTATCATAACAAAAAGTATTAAATTTTTGTATTTTTTTATCTTTGAAATTCAAATTTAATTTTTCAATAATTTCTTGTTTAGAAAATCCTTTTCTTGCATAAAAAATAATTAATGCTATTGTTGTTGCACATTCAATTGCTTCTTTACTATTATGGGATGGAACTGTTGCTTTTCTTGCATTTTCAATAACATCTTCTTCTCTATTGAACATAAAACCTACTGGAGAAATTCTCATCATTGCACCATTACCATTACTATTTCCAATTTGCTTTTGCATACTCCATTTTATTAAATTTTTAGAAAAAGATGTTTCAAAATATGGAGAAAAATTTGGATAATAGTCCTTATACAAATGTATGTACTCTTTTATTTTATCTTCATAATTTTTGTTTTCCAATATCGCATCTAATATTGCAATAGTCAAAATTGTATCATCACTTATAAAACTATTTTCTTCAATCAACTTATCACATGTAATAGGAGTAATTTTTTTTATCTGTGAATATTCATAAATTGACCCCGCTAAATCACCTATTATTGCCCCATACATAAAAATCCCTCCTAATATAAGATTGATTATTAAATAATTATATCATATATATTTAACTTATAAATATAATTAATTTTTTATAGAACATATTTTTGGACAAGATACATAATATATAATAGGTGATTTTATGAAGGATAAGCTTATACTAATAATAAAAGGAATGATAATAGGGATAGGTCAAATAATTCCAGGTGTAAGTGGTGGAATGCTTGCAATTACACTTGGATTATATGAAAAAGGTATAAATGCAATAAGTAATTTATTTAGTGATTTGAAAGGAAATATAAAATTTTTAATCTTTGTAGGAATAGGTATTTTAATATCCGTTATAACTTTTAGTAAAATTATTAAATATTCATTAATAAATTTTTACTTACCGACTATGCTACTATTTATAGGACTAATTATTGGCGGAGTTCCTTCACTATTTAAAAAAATCAAAAAGTTTGGAGATACTTCAAAAAATAATTTTACTTTAACTACAATAGTCTTTATTTTAATATTTTTATTATCTTTTTTAAATTTTAATAACAATATAAACTTTATTAATGTAAACATATTAACATATATAAGCTTTTTTTTAGTAGGAATAGTTTATGCAGCTACTATGGTGATTCCAGGAGTAAGTGGCACTGCTATTATGATGCTTATAGGATATTATGGAATAGTAATCGAAATAATAAGTAATTTAAGTAATTTTCATAAAACTTTATCAAATTTTGGAATAGTATTACCTTTTGCATTAGGCTTGTTTTTCGGAATAATATTTGTATCTAAGTTAATGAACTATTTATTAAAAAAACATGAAGTAAAAACTTATTATTCTATATTAGGATTAGTTTTATCTTCAATTGTAGTTATGTTCCTACAAACTTTTAGAAATATATATAGTATACCAAATATAATATTTGGAATTATTTTGTTTTTTATTGGATATAATATTTCAAAAAAATTAGAAAAAGATTAAATATTAAAAAAATAATATAAAACTTATATATAAAAAAGAAGACATATAGTCTTCTTAACACCCCTCATTACATACAAAGTTAAATACTTTTTTAATATTATCTACGTATATATTTTTTAATTCTTCATATTGTTCATAATTTAATGGTACATTAGGATCTTCTTGAGAATCCACAGTAGATACATGACTACCTACAACTTTACCATTAGAAATAAAGAATACACTAGGAAAATATAATCTTTTTATACTCTCATCATTTAAACCTTCATATACATTTAAATGATCATATAATTTATCTACTATTGCATTATATTCTTCAGTACCTTCTTTATTTACGACTATTTCCCCATTATCATTAAGAACTTTTTCATCTCTAATATCATATGCATTGAAATAATAAATTTCATTTATGTTTTGTTCTTTAGCCGCATCTAGTAAAACTGGTAAAGCATTTCTACACCAAGGGCATTCAGGAAATCCAAAATATATTATTCCTGATCCGTCTTCCAATATATCCATGAGTTCATCATAAGTAACATATTTCATAGGATTATCTTTAGATATTTCTATCTTAATGTATTCAGTACCATTATCACTTTTTTGATTATTTAGGCTTTCATATTCATTTTTAAACTTTTCAGCATCTGTAAGATTATTACTATCTGTGAAAGGATTTTCATCTTTGTTAGTTAAATTACGAATTGCAAAAACTAATCCTACGATACCTACAAGTAAAAGAATTATACCTCTAATTATATATTTCTTTTTATCCTTTGGACTAATTTTTTTCATTTATACTCCTTAAAATTAATTATGAGTTTTCAATTTGACTCATTACTTCACTAGCAAAATCTTCTTCTCTTTTTTCGATTCCTTCACCAACTTCGTAACGAATCATATCAATAATTTTTCCACCATTATTTTTTACATAAGTAGATACACTGATATCTCCATCTTTAATAAATGGTTGTTCTTCTAAACATATTTCTTTATAAAATTTTTGAAGTCTACCCATAACCATTTTTTCAGCAATTTCAGCTGGTTTTCCTTCATTAATTGCTTGTTCTTTTAAAACTGCTTTTTCATGTTCTACTTCACTAGCATCAACATCGCTTATTCTTACATATTTAGGTCTCATAGCTGCAGCTTGCATAGCAACTTCACGTGCTACTTCTTCTGTTGTATCAGATAAAACTGTTAAAACTGCAATTTTGCCACCCATATGTAAGTATGCTCCAAATACTTCATTATCTTTTTTAGTAATTTTTTTAAATCTTCTAAAAGATAATTTTTCTCCTATTTTTGATGTAGCAGCAACAACTAAATCACTAACTTTTCCATTTCCAGTTTCAAGTTCATTTGCTTCTTCAATTGTAGATACATCATTTTTTAATAAAGCATTACCAAGTGCATCTACCAATTTTTTAAACTCATCATTTTTAGCAACAAAATCTGTTTCAGAATTAACTTCTAAAACTACAGCATCATTACCATCTACATAGATGTTTGCTAGACCATCAGCAGCAATTCTACTACCTTTTTTAGCAGCTTTAGCAATACCTTTTTCTCTTAACCAATCTAAAGATGCATCAAAATCTCCATTGTTTGCTTCAAGTGCTTTTTTACAATCAAGCATTCCAGCACCCGTAGCTTCTCTTAAATCTTTTACCATTTTAGCACTAATCATAGTTTTATCCTCCTTATTTTAAAGCATTAATAAGTTCATCTTTTTTCATTGTTGTATACCCTTTGATGCCTTTTTCTTTTGCCATTGCTTTTAAGTTAGCAACAGTTAATTTTGTTAAATCTTGTTCTTCTTTTGGACTAACTTCAGTTTTAACGACATCTTCTATTTTTGTTTCTTCTTTTACTTCAACTTTCTTTTCAGGTTCTACTTCTTTAGCAACAACTTTCTCAATTGTATTATCTACTTTAGGTTGTTCATTATTTTTTACATTTTTGTTATCTCTTTTAAAATTGTTTGTTCTATTATCTTTTTTGAAATTAGAATTTTTGTTATCTCTTCTAAAGTTTTTGTTATCTCTTTTGAAACTTGGAGCTTTATTTAAAGCTTCTTCCATGTTAATTTCTTTGCTATCTTTAACGTAGTCAACCATAGGTCCGCCAGTTACTTCACATATTGCGTTAGCAAGTACTCCAAGTACAGTTTTAACTGCACGAACTGCATCATCATTACCTGGAATTACATAATCTACATCATCAGGATCACAGTTTGTATCTACGATTCCAAATACTGGGATATGTAATCTACGTGCTTCTCTAATTGCATTATATTCTTTTTTAGGATCTACAATGATTAAAGCTTGAGGCATTCTTCTCATTTCTCTAATACCTCTTAAATATTTATCTAATTTTTCATATTCTTTTTTAATATTAATAACTTCTTTTTTAGGTAAAAGTTCAAATGTACCTTCTTTTTCCATTTTTTCGATTTCTTCTAATCTTCTAACTCTTTGTCTGATTGTTCTAAAGTTAGTTAATGTTCCACCTAACCATCTTTCGTTTACATAGTACATATTACTTCTAGTAGCTTCTTCTCTACTAGCTTCTTGAGCTTGCTTTTTAGTTCCTACAAATAAAACTTTACCACCTTTTGAAACAATATCTTTTAATACTACATATGCTTCTTCAATTTTTTTAGCTGTTTTTTGTAAATCTATTATATATATGTCATCTCTAGCTGCAAAAATATATTCTTTCATTTTTGGATTCCATCTTCTTGTTTGATGTCCAAAATGTACTCCACTTTCTAATAAACTATTCATTGACACTACTGCCATATTATTATTTCCTCCTCTTTCGTTTTAACTTCCAAATAGTTCTAATAATTACCACCTATTTCTAGGCACTAGATAATATAAATTCCTATTTGTGATTATTTTAATGCGTTAATAAGTTCATCTTTTTTCATTGTTGTATAACCTTTAACGCCTTTATCTTTAGCCATAGCTTTTAATTCTGAAACTGTAAGTTTAGAAATATCTTCTTTAACCTCTTCTTTTTTTACAGTTTCTTTCTTAGTTTCAACTTTTTTCGTTGTATTTTTTGCTTCTTTTACTTCAGTTTCAACTTTAATTTCTTTTGGTAATTTTCCATTTAAAGCATCTTTAGAAACTTGTACTAAGCCTGTAAAAGCTTTTTCATCAGAGATAGCTATTTCGCTTAACATTTTTCTATTTATTTCAATGCCAGCTTTATTAAGTCCATCTATAAATTTAGAATAACTGATATCATTCATACGACATGCAGCATTTATTCTTGTAATCCATAACTTTCTAAAGTTTCTCTTATTATTTCTTCTATCTCTATATGCATAAGCTCCTGAATGCATCAATTGTTCTTTTGCTGTTCTATATAGTCTGTGTTTACTTCCAAAGTATCCTTTAGCTTGTTTTAATACTTTTTTATGTCTTTGTTTTGTAACAACACCATTTTTAACTCTTGGCATTTTAATTCCTCCTTCTTAATTTAAAATGATTAAATAATATCTTTTACTCTTTTATAATCTGAATTGTGTAATGATGATCCTGCTCTATTCTTTCTATTAGCAGCAGAATTTTTCTTACCTGTATTATGTCTAGAACCTGGTCTACCAATTTTTATTGAACCAGAATTTCTTACATTTAAAACTTTTTTTGTTCCTTTATGTGTCTTCATCTTTGGCATAATATAATTCCTCCTTATTATTTTTTAGGTGCTAATAACATAAACATACTTCTTCCGTCCAATTTTGGCTTTTGTTCAATATCAGATAAATTTGATAGTTCATTAGCAAATTTTTCTAAAACTTCCTTACCTAAATCTGTATGTGCCATTTGTCTACCCTTAAACCTAATTGTAACTTTGATTTTATGTCCTTTTTCCAAATATTTTGAAACATTTTTAAGTTTAGTATTAAAGTCATGAACATCAATAACTGGTGAAAGTCTATATTCTTTCATTTCTAGGTTGTTTTCTTTTTGTTTTTTCATGGCTTCTTTTTGCTTCTTATTTTTCTCATATTTGTATTTATTGTAATCCATTATTTTACAAACAACAGGATCACTTTTAGGACTTATACAAACTAAGTCAAATCCTGCATATTCTGCAAGTGTAAGGGCATCCTCTATTGATTTTACTCCAAGTTGTTCACCATTTGGACCGATAACTAGTACTTGACTAGCTTTGATGTTACGATTGATCATCGCATCTTTAGTATTGTTTGCTATAAAAAACACCTCCAATAAAAAAGTGAATACACAGAAATGTATCCACTAATTAGCCTTATAAAAATATATAAATTAGGATTAATTTAATATAATTGGCATTTACCTACTTGCTTATTTGCTAGTCAGGTGAGTGTGGATACACTGCTTTCCTTTTTTAATTACATGATTAATTATATATATTTATTACATATTTGTCAATAATTTAATATTAGAAAATTAATTTCTTCTTCACAAAATTTCTAATTTTAGAAATATATTATATTATTAATACAATACCATTAACACTTACGAATTTAAATTTTTTTGTTTGTTAAAATTTTAATACTTAAAATTAAAGAAAGAAGTCTATGAATAAAATATGAACTGTAAAATAAAATTATATACAGTATATCAGACCATGTTAAAAGGTTATTCCAAGTTCTACTATAATTTTCACTATTATAATATAAATAATAAAATCCTGATAAAAGATTTATTATTCCAAATAAAATGGCTATATACAGTAATTTTTTATATCTATATGAGAGATATTTATATTGTGTAAAATAAAGTATGTAACCAATAATCATCGGTAAAAAAAGAATTAAATAGTTTATAAAAACATCTGACACTCTAATAATTATATTAAAGGGTATGACAGTACAAATATTTGAAATAAGTATTATTGATTTATTTATTTTACTTTCCATTTTTAATTCTCTCCTTACCTTATGTAATACATATTAAGTATATATTATTATTTATTTTAAATCAATAACACTTTTAAATAATAAGACATATTACGTAAGAAAGAATTTTAATAATGACAAGTTTATTTTAAAACATTAAAAAATGAAGTTAATAAGTCTAATTTATCTACTATATTATTAAGCTTATCCCCAGGTCTAAGTTTATATTTTTCTTTCATTTCTTCATTAAAAGTATTTAAGTATTCAGGACTACGGTTTAAATATTTATACCAGCCTGAATTTTCTCTTAAATATCTTTGCAAATTTGGATTATTTTTTATTTTAAATTGTAAATCTAAATTCATAATTAGTCCTCAAACATTTTTCCCGTTGGTCTAGGTGTATAAGCTCTTTTAGGTGGAGTTTTTATTTTATCTCCATCTCCTACAAATTCTTGAACAAAGCCTAAGAATTTTTGAATAGAATTGATATTTTGTTGTAATACTTCAGGTTTAATTCCTTTAACCATATTGACAATTTCACTTATTCCAAAGTTTGATGTTGAATGATTATTATTTATGCTCACATTTACTTCTTCTTTAGGTTTCAAATACTCGTGCCATGCACTATCATCTTCATCGTACAAGCTATATAGTTCATAAAATTTTTGCCAAGTCATATTTCCACTTTTAACATGCTTTATTAATTCGGGATGAGCTTTAACAAAATTTTTAAATTCTTCTTTACTTTTCATAACTATCACCTATTTAATTATATGAAAAATATATGATAAATGTACTAATTATTTCATATTTTTATGAAGTGTTTTATTTATGCCTGTAGATAAAACTTCACTTAATTTATCGATAACAAAATCTACTTCTTTTGGCGTAACCATAAGATTATAGTTTATAGGTGATAAAACTTCATATATTAAGCTTTTCATTTCTTCATCACTTAGGGAACCCAGAAATCCCATATACTTTTCTTTTTCTTCTTCATTTAAATCTTTAATATTATCTTTTTTTAAATAATTAACTTTACCAACTGCAAGCTTACTAGCAGGATTATTTAAGTGTTGATTTGCATAGGAAAAATGTTTTTCCATATAATTTATAGTATCACTAACTATAGTAACTGCATCTACAACTGTAGGGATTCCTATTGCGATTACAGGAATATTTAAAGTATCTTTACTTATTTCTTTTCTAGAGTTTCCAACCCCACTTCCTGGATGTATACCTGAATCCGTCATTTGTATAGTCTTGTTAACTCTAGAAACTGCCGATGCAGCTAGTGCATCAACAATTATTACAAAGTTGGGTTTTACTGTACTTATTAAACTTTTAACTACCTCACTAGTCTCTATTCCCGTAACTCCCATAACTCCAGGATTAAAAGCTGAAACGCATCTAAAACCTTCTTCTACATTACTTCCTTCTAAACTAAATAAATGTTTAGTAACTAATATACTATCAATAGTTTTAGGACCTAAAGCATCAGGAGTTGATTTTTCATTTCCGAGTCCGATAACCAACACACTATCATTTTCTTTTATCTTTATTTCTTCTAATAATTTACAGAGTTCATCTTTAAATATATTTATAACCTTTTGTCTATTGTTATAATCGGTAACATCATCAAATTCGATAGTTATATATCTTCCATTTTTTTTATTTAATCTTTCCTCATATTCTTTTTCAATAACAATATTTGTAATTTTTATTCCATCTATTACATTTTCATTAGTTTTAATATTACTATTCTTATCATGTTCAATACTTTCAATTGCTAAGTCGGTTCTAATTTTATATTTTGATATATCTAATTCTCCCATATATTTCACCCACTATTATTTTGAGTAAAACTGTTAAAAATATTAATTTTTTTGTATAATTTTTAAAGTCTAACATATAATATTAACGTGAGAGATTACTCTCACACATGACACATAATGTTTAACACTTATGTGTCTTTTCTTATTTTTTCTTATTTTTGTTGCTTTTTTTTAATTATTTTGTTAAAATTTATATTGTCTTAAAAAGGAGGAACATTATGCCAAATATTAAAAGTGCGAAAAAACGTGTTAATGTTATTGCTAAAAAGAAAGTTATTAATAACGATCTTAGAACTAGCATGAGAACAGCAATTAAAAATGTAGAAAAATCTAATGATAAAGAAAACGCTAGTAAAAATTTAAACATTGCTATTCAAAGAATAGATAAAGCTGTATCAAAAGGTATTGTTCATAAAAACTATGCTGCTAGACAAAAATCACGTTTAACAAAATTAGTAAATAATATGAAGTAATTATTTTATTACTTCTTTTTTTATGATAAAATGTACTTGGTGATAAAATGAAAAAAATAATAGTTTTAGCTATATGTGTATTTTCTGTTGTTTTAGTATATATATATAAAGATCCCATTGCGAAGTATTTAACTGATTCCACAAATAAAATGAATAAAAGAGAAATTGAAATTCCAGAAGTAAATGAATATAAAACTTTTGAAGGTAAATATTCATATGTAAGTGATACTGATAATTTTGTTCCTAAAACTAAACAAGATATTTTAAATATTATTTATACTACTTTAAATTCAGGATGGGAAGAATTTACTTTCTATTGCCCTGAAGAATATAAAGAATGTATTGATGAAGTTGTAGATATAACCAATGATGATGTAACTCTATCAAATATTAATGGGTTTGTTCATCCATTTAACTCTTTCAAATCAATTGAAACTGCTTATAATACTCAGGGTAAAATAACTTTAAATGTGCATAAACTTTATACTGATGAAATGATTGGTGAAATAAATAAAGTAGTAGATAAAATTTATGTTGAGCAAATAAACAGTTCGATGAGCGATGAAGAAAAAATTAGAGTTATTCATGATTATATAATCAATAATTCTAAATATGATAATGATAGAATTAGTGGGATAACAAAATATAATTCAAATACTGCATATGGTAATTTAATTGAAGGATATGGTATATGTAGTGGTTATACTGATGCGATGGCAATATTTTTAGATAAAATGAAAATACCTAATTATAAAATATCTAGTGATAAACATATTTGGAATTTAGTTTATATAAATGGCAAATGGCTAAATTTAGATTTAACGTTTGATGATCCGGTTACTAATACAGGCGAAGATGTTTTACATCATGATTATTTCTTAATAACTACTGATGAACTTCTAAAATTAGATAAAGTTGAACATACTTTTAACAAAGATGTATTTAAAGAAGCTTTAAGCTAATAAACATAATTTTAAATTCTTTTCACATTATTTACCCATATTCCTACTTTATAATTAAAATGTAAAGAAAGGAATGATGCCTATAAGTAATAGAAGAAAATAATAATATATAAAGCCAACCGATAAATATAAATTCTTACTCCGATAAAAAGAAACTATGGAATTAATCATAGTTTCTTTTTATTGTATCAAAAAAAGCTTTAAATATTTTAGCAACATTAGAATCTTTATATAGTCTTTCTGGATGAAATTGAACTCCTATATTGAAATCATTTTCATTATATTCTATCGCTTCTATTATACCATCTGGACTGTAGGCACTTATTTTATAAATACCAGACGATTTAATACGTTCTTTATGTGTAGAATTTACTTTTATTTTTTCTTTTCCAATAATATTATATAATTTTGAATTTTTATCAATTACTATATCATGTACATAAGAAGATTCTACATTATGATTATTATATTTATTTAAATTTATATCAACCAAATTATTTTCTTCTAAAGAAGCCATAACTTGCATACCAAGACATATACCAAGAACCGGTATATTATTTTTTATAGCATATTTCAAAACAACTTTATCGTAATCATAATATTTATCTCCACCCTGTAAAATTATACCGCTACATTTAGATAATGTATTATATAAGTCAAAAATTTGATTTTTATTGAGCCTATTTTTATAATCTTTAACATTAGGAAGTATTCCCAAAGGAATAAAATCGTTATCCAAAACAATATCATTTAAATTTTTACTAATTATATACACATCTTTATTAGTAATATTTTTATCGGACCTTCCAATAATTCCAATATATTTTCTCATAAATTCCCTCCAATAAAATATATAAAAAAATTATTAGAAATAAAACTATTTTTTTAATTTTTTTACTCTTCACTGTTCTAGTA
>CALVYE010000026.1 GCA_944372025.1 uncultured Bacilli bacterium
ATGACTACAAACAAGGTTTACCTTTGTTTGTTATCCACATTATAAATCGGTATCATTTTAACTAATGTTTAACAGTAAATAAGAGGAACTCATCCCCTATTTATTTGAATATTTTTTCTACCCTACTCTTTTTATAAATACCATAACTTCTCATTATTTTTTCTTACTTCTTTAATAATTCCGCCACCTAAACATTCTTCATTTAAATAAAGAACACAAGCTTGCCCTGGAGTTACCGCACGTACTTTCTTAGGGTATTTTACTTTTATGTGATTGTCATCTATATATTCTATATTTACATCTATATCTTTTTGTCTATATCTGAATTTAGCTGTACAATTATTTGGTCTTAAATCACTAATAAAATTCATATCTTCAATTATAGCTTCATCCGAATATAAATATTCGCTATCATTACCAAAAGCTACGTATAAAATATTTTTATCTAAATCTTTCCCTACAACAAATACTTTATCTTTAAAACCAGATACTCCAATACCTTTGCGTTGGCCAATTGTATAATACATAAGTCCTATATGTTTACCTAATATTTCGTTATTGTCAATATTTACTATATTTCCTGGTGTATTTGGTAAATAATTTTTTAAAAAATTTGTAAAATTTCTTTCCCCAATAAAACAAATACCTGTAGAATCTTTTTTATCAGCAGTAATTAAATTATATTCGTGAGCAATTTCTCTAACTTCATTTTTATTTAAATCACCTATGGGGAATAAAACATTTTCAAGTTGAGATTTTGTAAGTTGACATAGAAAATATGTTTGATCTTTATTTTCATCTATTCCACGCAATAACTTACCATCTTTTAATCTAGCATAATGACCTGTTGCGATATAATCAGCCCCAAGTCTTTTAGCTTCTTTAATAAATAAATCAAACTTTATAAATTTGTTACACATTATATCAGGATTTGGCGTTCTTCCTCGTTTTAATTCATCTAAAAAATATTTAAAAACATAATCCCAGTATTCTTTTACAAAATCTATTCTATGTAAAGGAATGTCTAATTTTTTACATACTTCTAACGCATCATTATAATCTTTTTCTTGAGGACATATATCATTTTTTTCTAAATCAGGATTACCCAATATATCATTATTAACCATACTGTCCCAATTACGCATGAATAACCCTTCTACTATATAACCTTGTTTTTTTAATAAAATAGCTGCAACAGAAGAGTCAACTCCCCCACTCATGCCCACGATAACTTTTTTATTCATATTATTTCACCACTACATAATTATATATTATTTTTAACAATAGTTCAAATATAAAAAACTAACATATTTGTCAGTTTTTTATAAATCACATTTAAATTCTAACTTTTTTACATGTTGTTTTATATGTTCAACATTTGCTAAATCATAATTAGTTATACCGACTTTTTCAAGCAGTTTAAAAGTACTTTCTTTATTAGCATTATTAATTATATAATCTAGCTTTGATAGTGTCACAGTTTTATCATGTTTATATTCATTATATAATATTAACGAAATTAAATAACTTAAAAAATGATTTAAAGTTGAAATTTCATCAGAATGTTTTAAATAATCTGTATATTTTCCCTCATTAATCCAATTATTTTCCAAAAATGCATTTAATTTTTTACTATCATTAACTAGTTTATGCATTGATTTAATACTATATAGCAAATAATCATTTTGAGTTTTATGACTATCTATGTTTTCACCGATTAAACATTCATTAAAATTTGGAAGTAAATCTTGGAATATACTATTTTTTACATTTTTATCGTGATATAAACCTAAGTATCCATACGAAAGTGTATTTACAATTTGGAATAAATCATAATATGTAAATTTTCCAAAATTTTCAAATACATAATAATTTTTATTTTTTCCATTTTTAATATAAAAATTCCCATTTTTTGAAATTTCAAAATCTTTATGAAACGTTTTAGTTATTAAAGTTCTACATCTTTCATTTTTTAATTCTTCGATAAAAAAGTTACTTGTTTTATCATTGAAAGTATAATTTATTATTTCTATCATTTCGTCAAAATTAATATTAGTTAGTGTAAAGTCTAATTTTTCTAATTTAGAAATATCAATTTTGTTAATTTTAGAAAATAATTCTGAATAAAAATCATAATTTTGATTAATATCATCAAGTTGAATTTTAATATTTCTTTCTTTTCTTTTTAAAAAACTTTCTAAATCATATTTATATTTACTCTCATATATTCCTGTACCAATTTTTATAGTTGGAACCTTATCTATTAAATTCTTAAGGGTAAATAAATCCTCGATTATAGATAATCTTTTTTCTTTGTCAGTTTCATCTTTTAATTTTTTGTGTAATTTCAAAATTTCACTTCTTATTTGCCACGTTTCTTTTTCATGTATGTTTGTTTTCATTTTAATTTCCTCACTTCAAGTAAATACTATAATAAGGTATTATATTTCAAAAATCAAGTTATTTAATTAAAAATGAGAATAATTTTATGAAATGTGGCGTAACAAAAGTTTCTATTAATGATGAAATTACACATAATAATACAGTGATTATTAAAACACCTATATATCTTCTTATTATTAATTTTAAATTTATTTGATTTTTAGATGTTATAAGTTTAACAAGTGATAGACTAACCTTTAAAGCATACATCGTAACAAATGCTAGTGTTATAATATTTAAGATATGATGTGGGAATACATAACTTAAAGATAATGCTGCTCCACCAAGTTTATACTCACAAATAATAGAACTAATCGAAAAGCCTAAAATAAAACTTTTAATAAAAAGTAAAAATAATATTATAGGAAGTCCTATTACTGAAATACCTAAAAGCCATATAAATAGAACATATAATAAATTTGAAGTAATACTTGTCCCAAGACTATATAAATAGTCTATTTCGGTTGTTTTAACTTTATTAAAATAGTTAGAAATTGTTTCTAAAACTAATTTTTTATCTGATGAGTTAATAATAGTTATAAAAAGCGAACCAGATATTAATCCTATTGTAAGTAATATTGCGATGAATACTAAGATTTTTTTGTTTTTTTTAAATTCTCCGTTTATTATTTTGAATATTTTTCTCATTATTATTTCACCCAATTAAGTGTATTCTATAATAATTAATTTTATTCTTATAATTTTAATTTGATTTTATTATAAAAATATTTTATAATTATCATTGAGGTGTTAAAATGGGTAAAAAAACTAGAAAGATTGTTGCTTATGTTCTTGTAATAGCAATGGTTGTAATGTTTATTTCAGGATTAATATTTATTTAAAAAAAGCTTAATTACTAAGCTTTTTATTTTTTATATAAATTATTTGTTCCATATGTAGGCTCTGATGTTACATTTATTTTTAATTTTCTTAATATATCTAAATCTGAATTAGGTAACATACAAGTAGAATGCGCATCTAAAAACTGTAATTCTTTAATTTTAGATAGTGCTTTTTCTACCATAGGATTTGTCGCCGCACATATACTCAGTGCGATTAATACATCATGTAAACTTAATACTCCACTATTTTCATATATATCTTTCTTTAATTTTATAATGGGGTTTAAAATAACAGGCGCAATTAAATGAATTTCATCATCTATATGTGCTAAATACTTGATACTATTTATTATCATAGAAGAAGAACAGCTCATTATTTTAGATGTTTTTCCTGTAATTATTTTTCCATCTTCAAGTTGAATTGCTATAACATGTGTATCTTTTTCTTTTGCTTTCTCTATAGCTGCTTTAACCACTTTTCTATCATCAAGACTAATATTAAGTTCATCCATTAATACTTTTATTCTTTGGCTAACTTCTAAATCTAAGAGACCTTTTTTATAATCACATAAGCTATGATAATATCTCCTAATGATTTCTTGTTTAGAAGCTTCTTGTACTACTTCATCATCAATTATACATTTTCCTATCATATTAACGCCCATATCTGTAGGTGATTTATAAATTATTTCTCCAGTTATTTTATAAAGAATATTTTTTAGAACAGGGAAAACTTCTAAATCTCTATTGTAATTTACAGCTGTTATTCCATATGCATCTAAATGAAAAGCGTCAATCATATTTACATCTTTTAAATCAGCAGTAGCAGCTTCATATGCAACATTTACAGGATGTTTTAATGATAAATCCCAAACTGGAAAAGTTTCAAATTTTGCATATCCTGCTTTTACATTCCTTTTATATTCATGATAAAGCTGAGATAGACATGTAGCAAGTTTCCCACTTCCTGGACCTGGAGCAGAAACGACCACCAAAGGCTTTGTAGTTTCAATATATGGATTTGCACCGTATCCCTCATCACTTACTATTACATCTACATCAGTTGGATATCCTTTTGTATATGTATGTATATATGTTTTAATATTTAATCTTTCTAATTTATTTTTAAAAGTATTCGCTGAAGCTTGTCCAGTAAATTGAGTTATTACAACACTTGACACTGTCAATCCTAACTTACTTAATTTGTCTATGATTCTTAATAAATCCATGTCATATGTAATTCCATGGTCAGCTCTTATTTTATGTCTTTCAATATCTTTTGCACTTATGCAAAAAATTATTTCTAAATCATCTTTTAAAGTTTTTAATAATTGAATTTTGGAATCTGGTTTAAAACCAGGAAGTACTCTAGAAGCATGTAAATCATCAAAAATTTTACCACCAAACTCTAAATAAAGTTTATTATCAAACATTTTAATTCTTTCTAAAATTTTTTCTTTTTGAATTTTTAAATATTTTTCATTGTCAAAGCCTATTTTCATATTTTCTTACTCCTTAAATAAAACCACACAAGATATTATCTATCTTTTATCTATAATAATTATAACATAGATTAGTCTTTAAAAAAATATAAATAAAAGAGGAATTTATGATTCCTCTAATTTTCAGCTTCTTCTAACATTGTAGTTATAAATATACCATATCCCATTTTAGCATCATCTACGATTACATGTGTAACTGCGCCTATAATTTTATCATCTTGAATAATTGGACTTCCACTCATACCTTGAACTACTCCACCAGTTTTTTCTAAAAGTTCTTTATCTGTTATTTCAAAAAGAATATTTTTATTAGAGGCTAAATTTTCATCGATTTTAGTAATTGTTATATCAAATTCTTCTATCTTATCTTTTTCTAAAACAGTACGAATTTTTGCAGGTCCTATTTTAATATCATCTTTTGTACCAACTTTTAAAGTTTCAGTTTCAGGTAATGATTCAGTATATTTTCCAAATATACCAGATGAAGTATTTTCATTTATATTACCATAAACTTCTTCAGGATAATATTTTGCGTTTTTCTCACCAGGATTTCCTCTAGAACTTTTATCTATTGTAGTAACATCTGATTTATATATTTTGCCATCTTTTATGTCGAGCTTTTTACCTGAATTACTTTCGATAATCTCGTGTCCTAAAGCACCATACAATTTTGTATTAGGATCTATAAATGTTAAAGTTCCAATACCATTAATTGAGTCTTTTACATATAATCCTGTCCTATATACACCATCATTTTGTTTTACTAATTTTAAAGTAGATGAATTTTCAGAATTATTTCTCATAAAAGTAATTTTTATATTGTTTTTATCTTCTTGTTTTTCAATAGTCGATACCATTTCTGAAATATTTTTAACTTCTTCATCATTGATTTTAGTAATAACATCGCCTACTTTTAAATTGGCTTCACGACCTGGATAACTATCATTTACTTTGTAAAGTCCTACTACTATTATTCCTTTTGTATTAATTTGTATACCGATATTTTGTCCACCAGGTATTATGGAATCTGAATAAGCAAAAACATTTATGGGTATAATAATTAACAAAGACATAGTAATTGCTGCTACAACGTTTTTAAATTTTTTAAAAATTTTTAACATCTCCTTTTCTATATTGTCGTAGGCTACATTATTATTATGAGAAATTTTAAGAGTATTATATGTGAAAAAAAATACCAGAACTGGTATTTTTAAACTCTATTCACTAATTTTAAAATCTTCAAGTGTTCCATTTTCAGTTAATACTTTATTTATTTGTTCTTCAGCATTTTTAAGCTTTTCGCTACATTCTTTAGCAATTTTCATAGCTGTTGTATATTTATTGATTGCATCATCTAAATCTACATTACCACTTTCTAATTGTGAAACAATTAGTTCTAGTTCTTTAATTTTTTGTTCAAATGTTTTTTCTTTTTCTTCCATAATTTCCTCCTAATTAATTTTTATATCTATTACTTTGGAATTTATAATTCCCCCATTTATTTGTATATTCAAGTTATCATCTTTATTTATATCTTTTATATTACTTATTGTTTTATTATCCTTTTTTACAATAGCATATCCTCTTTTTAAAGAGTTTAAAGGATTTAAAACCTCCAATTTTTCAATTATGTTATTAATTTTAATATTGTTTGTTTTTACATAATTTAGTGTTAATTTGTTAATCCTATTAATATCATATGTAGCAAGTTTAATCTTATATTCTTTTACAATATTATTAGTTTTATTCGAAAGCGTATTAATTATATCTTTTAAGTATTTTTCTTTTATTTCATATATATTTTTAGGATTATTAAGTATATAGTTATTTTTTAATTGATTAAATCTTGTTTTATACATTTCTATTTTATTTAAAAGATTACTATTTAATTTATCGATTAAAATATCTAGTTTTTGTTCTTTCATTTCATACATTGATATAGGATTTTTTAAAATATAAGAATTTTTTATTTTTTCTAATTGTAAATTTAAATATTCAAATTTTTTATTTAAAGCTTCATTAAGTCTTATATTTACTTGATTTATATAATTTAAAATATCTTTAAAATCAGGTACAGCCATTTCTGCAGCTCCCGTAGGAGTTGGAGCACGTAAATCTGCAACAAAATCGCTTATCGTAAAATCTATTTCATGTCCAACCGCACTTATAACAGGAATTCTACATTCAAATATAGCACGTGCGACTTCTTCTTCATTGAAAGCCCATAAATCTTCTATGCTTCCTCCTCCACGTCCTACTATAAGTGTATCAATATCGTATTCTTGCGCTTTTTTAATTTGCTTAACTATAGAAGGTGCAGCTAAATCACCTTGAACTAATGCAGGAAAAAGTATCGTTTCACAAATTGGAAAACGTCTTTTTAATGTCGAAATAATATCTTTAATAGCTGCTCCTGTGGGTGCGGTAACAATACCAATTTTTTTAGGTATTTTAGGAATACGCTTTTTATAACGTTTATCAAATAAACCTTCTGCTTCTAATTTTTTCTTTAATTGTTCAAAAGCAATATGAAGATTACCTACTCCATCACTTAAAATATCAGTTACATAAATTTGATATGCACCACTTGCTTCATAAACACTAATTTTCCCTGTAACTAAAACTTTCATACCATCCATAGGAACAAATTTAACTTTAGATGCGTTGAAGGAAAACATAATCGCATTTATTCTACTCGTTTCATCTTTTAAAGTAAAATACCAATGTCCTCTACTATGTGCTTTAAAATTAGAAATTTCGCCTTTTAAGTAGACATTTTGTAAGTGTGAATTGTTATCTATAATACTTTTTATATATTTATTAAGTTCCCCTACTGTTATATATTTTTCTAAATCCATGTTTTATACACCCATTATAATTTTATAATATATTCAATTAATAATCAACTTTGTACAATATAAAAAGAAAAAAACTAATTATTTTTTTCTTCTTTTGATTGATATACTTTATCTAAAACTCCATTTATCATTTTTCTTACTTTGTCATCAGAATATTTTTTAGCAAGTTCTATAGCTTCATTAATACATACTATTGAAGGAGTATCAGTATATAATAATTCATATATACCTATGCAAATTATTGCTTGGTCAATTTTACCTAATCTATTTATTGACCAATCTATCAAATATTTATTTGCAATATCAAAAATTTTATCTTTATTATCTAATACTCCTCTAACAGTATTTATAACAAAATCATTTTCAATTTCTATTTGTTCTTTAATTATTTCATTTATATCATAATTTATTTTATTGTTTTCATACATAAATATTTGATATAAAATGGTCATTATTTTTTCTCTTAACTCACTTCTAGAGTATTTCATTTGCATTTCAACTCCCTAATTTTAGCTTTTTTTGTAAATTCATCACATATTCCAAGACACTCAACATTATTATAATTTTTAATAGCTTGATTATATATCCTCTTAAATTTATCAAATTTTTCTTTTAAATTATACTTACTATTACTGATGTTTTTAATTTCGTTATTAACATTAATTCCAATAGCTTTAGATTCTATTATTGTAAAACAATCAGTTATATTTTCTAAATCTTTATTTATAATTGCTTGATTATCAATAATAGTAAGTATTTTTTCTATTTCTTTTGCATATTCAGAATTTCGTTCTTTTAATTTATCATACTCAAGTTTCATTTGATTAATTCTATGTTCTGAAAACTTTTTTTTATAAAGTGCAAGTTCATTTAATAAATTATCATCAAATCCTAAATTAAAAATATTTTTTAAAGTAGAAAATAAATAATCATAAATAATATTTGAAGTATCTTCACTTTTAACTTTTAAATTATTTATGCATTCATTTAGTTCATTATAATTTATTTGGATATTAAAATTAATAATATCAGATGATTTTAGAATATACATTATAATTCCCCCAATAAAAATCATTTTATCACAAAATAACTAATATAGCTAATCTTTTTTATCATAATTTTTGAGAAATTCTTCCCTAAATTCCAAAATAGTATCATTTTCGATAGATTTTCTTAAATCTTCTGTAAGTTTTATTAAAAAACGAATATTGTGAATTGACAATAATCTTCCACCTAAAGTTTCTCCAGAAGTAATTAAATGACGTATATATGCTTTTGTATAATTTTTACATGTATAACAATCACAAGTATTTTCGATTGGAGAAAAATCTTCTTTAAATTTTAAATTTCTTAGATTAATTTTTCCATGATGAGTAAAAGCATTACCATGTCGTGCGATTCTCGTTGGTAAAACACAATCAAAAATATCTACACCTCTTATTACACCTTCTATTATATCAATAGGTTCTCCTACTCCCATTAAATATCTAACTTTATCTTTTGGAAGATATGGTGTTGAATATTCTATCATTTTATACATAGTTTCTTTACTTTCACCGACACTTGTACCACCAATTGAATATCCATCAAATCCAATTTTAACGGTTTCTTCTGCGCTCATTTTTCTTAAATCTTCATATTCTCCACCTTGAACTATTCCAAATAGAGCTTGTTTTTCATTATTGTGTACTACTTTTCCCCTTTTTGCCCATCTTAGAGTTCTTTCAGTACTTTGTTTTGCATAATTATAATCTGCAGGATATCCTATGCATTCATCAAAACTCATCGCAATATCACTATCTAATTTATTTTGAATTTCGATTGATTTTTCTGGAGTCAAAAATAGTGGTGAACCATTAATATGACTTTTAAATTTAACGCCTTCTTCTGTAATATCTTTTCTTTTAGCTAAGCTAAATACTTGAAATCCACCACTATCAGTAAGTATAGGACCCTTATAATTCATAAATTTATGTAATCCTCCTGCTTTTTTCACTACATCTTCTCCAGGTCTCAACCATAAATGATAAGTGTTAGATAATATAATCCCACTATTACATGCATAAAGTTCTTCGGGTGTTAAAGTTTTTACGGTTGCTAAAGTACCAACGGGCATAAACATAGGAGTTTTAAAACTTCCATAGTTTGTGTCTATAATTCCACTTCTTGCCCATGTATTTTTTTCTTCTTTTAATAAAGAATATTTGATTTTCATAGCAAATTACCTCTTTCTTGACAAAATTATTTATTTATTATATCATATATAGCATTCAAATTAAAAATTATTTTCAGCTTTTAAAAAAGCAATGAATTTTTATTATTTAATTTGATGAAAGATTATTATAAGAGAAAGAATGAATAAGGGGGATTAATAGTATGATAACTATATTTAGTAGTATTCCAAATTCTAGAAAAATTGAATTAAAAGAATTAATACTATTTGAATTAAAAAAATATAAAGAAAGCTTTGAATATAAAGATCATATTAAAAGCAACTATAATTTTCAAATAGCTAAAACTCAAATGAAAGATATTTGTTTTAAAAGACTAAATAGAAACTTTAATCAAAATGAAAAAAATTATATGTTTATGTATATTTTAACCGATGATGATTCACAATTTTTGGAAGTTTGTAAAAGAAATAGAATATCAGAGCCATATAAACCTTTTAAATATGATTTTGAAAAAATAGGTGTTTATTATGGTGTTTCTGAAAAAATTGCCAAATTAAGATATAAAATGGTTTTAGAAAATTTTCGTCTTAAAGATAAATATAATATTTATACAACAAATGAAAATGAATATGAAAACAATGATAATCAAAAAACATTAACAAAAAAGAATAATGGGAAGTGCTAATTAATATGACCATGGAAAAATTTATGGAAATTAAAAGAAATGCCATGATATGTGCTGAAAGCTATTTGAGATACAATAGAAATAAAAATCTTTTTGATTTTATCGATGAATTTAATTATTATGATAATCATAGTGAAGAATTTTTATGTTTTTTATCACTAGTTATATTTCCAGACATTAAAGTATTTCATGAATGTTTAAATAATGAGTTTAAAAAAGATATTAATAAAATGAGTAAAACTTTAAAAATACCTTTTCAAATTTTAGTTGCACGAGAAGTAACTTATAAAAAATTTGAAGCTAAGAATAATGATTTAGAAATAAGCAATATTGGTATTAAAATAGTTGAAAAAAATCTTAAAAATATAAAAGAAAATAACTTAATAAACAAAACAATTATTTTAGCAAATAGTAATAATAAAAAATTACACAAGATTTAGTGTAATTTTTTATTTTATAAACATACTGTCTCCAAATGAGAAAAATCTATATTTATTCTCAACCGCAATTTTATATGCTTTTAAAATATTTTCTTTTCCCGCTAAGGCACTTACAAGCATCACTAAAGTAGATTTTGGTAAATGGAAATTTGTTATTAAAGCATCGATAGCCTTAAATTTATATCCTGGATAAATAAATATATCCGTTTCTCCACTACATTCTCTAAATTCATTGTATTTAGTATATATAGCCTCCAATGTTCTCGTAGTTGTAGTTCCAACACTTATTATTCTTTGTTTATTATTTTTAGCTTTATTTAAAATTTCGGCCACTTCTTTACTCATAGAATACTTTTCACTGTGCATTTTGTGATCTAAAATATTTTCTTCTTTAACAGGTCTAAAAGTTCCTAAACCAACGTGCAAAGTGATAAATAAAACTCTAATTCCTTTTGCTTGAATTCTATCTAATAAATCCGTTGTAAAATGAAGCCCTGCAGTTGGTGCGGCCGCACTACCTAAATTTTTAGCATATACAGTTTGATATCTATCTTTATCTTCTAATTTTTCATGTATATATGGAGGAAGAGGCATACTACCTAATTCATCTAAAATTTCCATAAGAATACCTTTATATATTAATTTAAACTCGCATATTCCATCTTCTTCTTTTTTTATACACTCAAAAATTAGTTTATCATCTCCAAAAGATACCAATGTTCCTATTTTTATTCTCTTTGCAGGTTTTACTATACACTCCCATATAGTATTACCTTTATCATTCAAAAGTAATACTTCAATAACTGCCTTTGTATCTTTTTTTATACCAATAAGTCTTGCAGGTATAACTTTTGTATCGTTCAAAACTAAAATATCATCTTTTTCTAAATAATCGATAATATTATGAAATTTTTCATGCACTATTTCTCCAGTATTTTTTTCTAAAATTAATAGTTTAGAATCATCACGTTTTTCAAGTGGTGTTTGGGCAATTAATTCTTCAGGTAAATAATAATCAAAATCTTCGGTTTTCATGTAATGCACCTCTATTTCTTAGAAAAGTCTTTCTTGACGATTTATTTTTAAATGCTGATATGCCTTTTCTGTAGCCATTCTTCCACGTGAAGTTCTTTTTAGTAAACCTATTTGAAGTAAATATGGCTCATATACATCCTCTATAGTTGACACTTCTTCTCCAATAGATGAAGCGATAGCTTCAATTCCTACAGGGCCACCATTAAAACGTTCAATTATTGCCTTTAATAATTGATAATCTGTATCATCAAGACCAAGTTCATCAACTTTTAATCTATCTAAAGCCATCTTTACAATATCTAAATCTATTATCCCATCACCTTTAACAAGTGCGAAATCTCTAACTCTTTTAAATAATCTATTCGCAATTCTGGGTGTTCCCCTACTTCTTTTAGCAAGTTCTGTAGCAGCATCATCATTTATTGGTACATCTAATACTCTTGATGTTCTTTTAACAATTTGCTCTAATTCATCGATAGTATAATATTGTAATTTTGAAATAATTCCAAATCTATCCCTCAAAGGACTAGTTAAGTCCCCTGCTCTAGTTGTAGCTCCTACCAAAGTAAAAGGTGGTAAATCAATTTTTATATTTCTTGTAGAAGAATCACTTCCTACAATAATATCCAAAGTAAAATCTTCCATTGCAGGATATAAAATTTCTTCTATATATCTAGGCATTCTGTGAATTTCATCGATAAACAATACATCTCCAGGTTCTAGTGTAGATAATACCGCAGCTAGATCCCCACTTTTTTCTATAGAAGGTCCACTAGCAGTTTTTAAATTACTTCCTAATTCATTTGCGATTATATTAGCAAGTGTTGTTTTACCAAGACCAGGAGGACCATATAATAAAACATGATCTAAAGTTTCGTTACGCATTTTAGCAGCATCTATAAATACTTTTATATTTTCTTTAACATCTTTTTGACCAATATATTCATCTATACTATCAGGTCTTATACTTTCTTCAAAGGTATCTTCTTGAAGTTCTCTATTTGTTACTACTCTTTCATCTTCCATGTTTTCACCTCACTATTAAATACGTGAATATCTTATAATATTACTTTTAATTATTAAAATTTATTATTTCATCATCAATCTTAAAGCTTCTTTAACTTGATTTCCAATTTCTTCATCTTTATTTACATTAGGAATTACACGTTTTATATCAGGCATTTTATAACCAAGTCCTAATAATACTTCGATAAGTTCATCACTAGTATCATTTTTAGTTTCAATATCACTAAAACTCATATTTAATTTTCCTTTTAAATCTAAAATAATTTGTTTTGCTACTTTATCTCCAATTTTAGGAAATTTCTTTAAATATAAGATGTTTTCTCTTTCAATCGCATCTACAATACCTGCAACACTTCCTGTTGCAAGCATAGGTAAAGTCATTTTAGGTCCTATACCTTTGACTGTCATTAATTTTAAAAACATTTCTTTTTCTTCTAGGGTTTTAAATCCATATAATGATATTTCATCTTCTTTTACATTTTGATAAATATGAATTTTAGTTTCTTCGTTTTCTTTAAATGAAAATGGATTAGGCGTATAGACTAAATATCCAATTCCATTATTATCTATTACAATATAGTTAGTTGTTATTTCAGTAACTATTCCTTTAATATATGAATACATAGTATCATCTCCTAAAACATTATATCATAATTAGGTATAAGTTTTTAAGTTTTTCACAAAATAATTTTGAAAGGAAAGATATATATGAATACAGATATTCGTAGTTATATTAAAGAAAATTTTAAAAAGAGCGATCAAAAAGAGATAAGAGAATCTATAGAAAGTAGTATAAAAGAAAAAGATGAGGTAACTCTACCGGGCCTTGGAGTTTTTTTTGAAATCATGTGGCAAAATGTAGATGAAAATATGAAAGAAAAAATATTAGACGCTATTAAAAGTAGCATCTAATATTTTTTTATTGTACTGCTGACACGGTAATTGTAGTA
Source organism: uncultured Bacilli bacterium (assembly GCA_944372025.1). GTDB lineage: Bacteria > Bacillota_I > Bacilli_A > RF39 > UBA660 > JAFSEX01. The sequence continues at coordinate 13,955 of CALVYE010000026.1, forward strand.
GTTAAATTTCCACCTTGCAAAGTATTTTGAGGTTCCTCTTTGTAAGAAATCCAAATATATAAATCGTATGTTTTAGTTGCATTTTCATCTAAATTTAAATTGTTCAATATATTTATCTGATTATTATTTATTGTTTCAAAAGTTCCTGTGGCTATACTCGTATTACCTTCGTATAAAGCCCATTTAAAATCAGGACTTTTTAAAGCCTCCGTTATTTCGATATTATTCATATCTATTTTAGCGTTTATCGCACTAGTTGAAGTATTTTTAATTGTAAAAGTTTTTTTAGTAGCCTTAGTGAATATTTCTTCGTCTTGAATTGGAACTATATTTTTATCATTTATAATTGGTGTACTATCATCAAATTCTAACGATAAAGTTCCTGTATTAACGTTTTGAGTTTCAGTGTTACTTTCAGATGAAAAATATGCATATGTTCCAAAGATTCCACCTATTATTAATACAATTAAAAGTACGAAAAGAATTTTTTTATCTGTATCGATTTTTGCTTCTACCATTTTATCATCCCCGACTATTTTAATCTTATCATAAAACTTGATAGCTTTCTACAAATACTTTAAAAATTGACAAAAAATTTACAATAAAAAGATATATTTTTTATATCTTTTTATTGGGGTTGTTCTTCTAATAAATCTTTAACTGAAATTGATATTTTATTTTCTCCTAAAATTATTTTATCTAAAATTATATTTTCTATCAAATTTTTAATTATCTTTTTTACTTGACGAGCTCCTAATTCTTCATAGTTAGATTTTTCTATAATATAATCTACTAAATCATTAGATATATTTAGAGTAACTTCCTTATCTTTATATTTATTTTTAAGTTTTTTCAAATTATTATTTGTAATTTTTGTTATATCTTCTTTTGTAAGTTTATTAAAACTAATAATATTATC
>CALVYE010000027.1 GCA_944372025.1 uncultured Bacilli bacterium
TGTCCATGCCGAACAAAATGCAATAATATCTGCCGCTAGAAAAGATTTAATCAATTCAACTTTATATTTAGTTGGTAAAGATGCTAAAACAAATGAATATGTAGAAAATGCTAAACCATGTATTTTATGTAAGCGTTTCATAATTAATGCTGGTATTAAAGAAGTTGTAATACGAAATAATGAAACTGATTTTGAAATAATAGATGTAAACGATTGGATTGAAAATGATGAAAGTTTAGAAGGTATTTTTGGTTATTAAAAAGACAATTTAGATATTGTCTTTTTAATTATATTTGTCAATTATTACGATATTATTACCCTTTTTAGTTTTATTAATAATACCTCTATAAATGTATTTTCCGTATCCAGTTATGGAAAATACATCGTTTTCTTGGAGAAAATAACTAACTCTTTTTAAAACGTTATAGTTAATTAAAACCTTGCCTTTACTTATTAAATTATCACTTTCTTTTCTGCTTTTATTTATTAGTTTAGAAATTATAACATCTATTCTTATACTTGAAACATTAAAGCTTAAGCTTTCAAATTTTTCTTTACTTATTTTTAAAGTATTAAAATCAATTTCTTTTATATTAACTTTTTGATTTCCTATTAATATTAGATTCTTAGTAATATAGTCTTTAATCTTATTAAATATAAATAAATAGGCAATATTTCCATCAATTATAATATCTCCAAAAATATGTCTATCAAATCCTAATGAAAAGAGTGAGCCTAAATAATCTTGATGTCTTAAAGCTATATTTGACTTAATTTCTAGACATGATACTTTTACTTCATTTAGGCTTCCAAAAACAATCAAGCTTTTTTCACAGTACTCATTAATAAAATAAATTTGATATTTTTTAGTTAACTTATTTAAAATTGATAATACTAAATTAAGTTCACGTTTATCAAGAAATTGTGAATAAGTAGTAATGTTCTTTTTCCTATACTCAAAATATTTATCTATTATATAAGAACACAAAATTTTATCTTCTTTTTCTTTAAAATTTTTTAAAAGTTCATATTTTTTCATATCATTTTCCTAAATAATTTACAATACCTTTTCCTATTGCTTCTCCAATTGTTTGAAGATTATTTACAATCCATGTAGCGTCTTCCCTATTATCATGAAATCCTACTTCTATTAGCACGCCATTAGTTACAGATTTTGGACTTATTTCATAAAAACCACCTATTGTAGAACTATCTTTTATACCACGATTTCTATTTTTATTATAATAAATCTCCATTACCGAATTTTGTAGCGTTTGAGCAATTTTCTTTTGGGTAATACATGTATTATCGAAATACCAAGTTTCTATACCTGTTTGACTTCCTTTTTTATTGTATGCACTTGCATTTGAGTGAATTGCCACATGCATACTAATTTCTTTTTTTGATGAATCGCGAGCTATTTCTTCTAGAGTCATATTAGGATTATTTCTATACACTTTTATCTTATGTGAATTTAGATATTCTTCTGTATAGTCAGCTACTTTATTCATCATTTCCATTTCATTAGAATATCCTACACTACTAACACCTAAATTGTCATACTGATTAGAAGGACTTATATATACAGAGTTTGATTTATCATATACCCAATAACTAAATTCAGATATTTCACTATCGTACATATTTTTTCTAACCGCAATAGCTTTTATGGTTATATCCTTATCTATTTTAATAGGTTCATTATATTTGTTACTGTTTATTGTAGGTATACTTCCATCTAAAGTATAATATATGTCTGCATCTGAGGTTTTAGATGATAAAACAATAGAATCACCTTTACGTATTTCTCCATTCTGAACTGAGCTTTCAACTTTCTCAGTAGTTCTTTTACTTTCAGTTTTAAAATTTATACTTTTTATCTTTTCAATCTTTTTATCTAATTTATTAAAAGCTCTAATACTTAAAGTATAATTTTTATTTTCTTCTAAAGTATCAATTTTTATACTTTTTTTCTTATTTAAAATTTCTTCATCATCTATAATAATATTTCCATTCTCATCTATTAAACTCAAATAATAGTTTGTAGCATGCTCTCCGCCTTCAAAGGTAATATCAAAATCATCCCACAAAATTGAAGAGTTGTCTTTTGGGTATACCATTTCAATATCAGAAATTTGAGGTAAATAAATTTTCAATTTTGTACTATCTATTACAACTCTTGTATCATCTACATCTTTACATAAAATAAGTTCGTAATCGCCATAAAGTAAACTTAAAACATTTTTTGGTATTATTGCGTAATTTTCATTTAAAGGAGCTTTATATAAATCTCTATTATCTTTCTTAAGGATTAAATAATAATCATTCAAAACCACATTATTTTTATAAAGAATTTTTACCTTTAAATCCTTATTATTTAAAATTCCATCTTTCAATTCTTCTTTGGAAATTGTAGGATTTGTCCATTCAGCTTTATAATGTTTAGTATCTGCTTCTATTTTATTTCCTTCTATATCATAAGCCATTACATCAATAATTATATTTTCTCTTGTTTCTACATCTAGTCCATCTAAACTAAGTTCTGTGTTTTCAGTTGTTTTCGAACTTAATACTTCTAAATCTTCATTTAAAACTGCAACTCTATATTTAACTGCATTTTTACTACTCGACCATTTAAGCATACTTAAATTTTCTTTTTTATCTGTAGTTTGTATTACTCCTTCTATATCAAAAGGTGTCAATTTTCTCATTTCTATAAAAATAACAAAAGAGATTGATAGTAAAAGAGCCAACAAAATACCTATAAATGTATATTTATAAGATTTTATTAATTCCATATTACCACCCTCTTTATACATAATAATTATATCAACATCAAAATAAAACATAAAGATTTTAAGAAAAAAATAGAGAGCTTTACATTTAACTTTACTTAAAAAATTAATAAATAATCCCTAACTTAGGGAATTTATCTATACAAACTAAATAGTTATCCGTACTAATATATTAGTGGAGGTTCTATTTAAATGTTTGAAATTTTTATTTTATTAGTAATTTTTTCTTTGGATACTTTATTTGTAAGTATTTCTTATTCGATAAAGAATATAAAAATTTCTTTAAAATCTACTTTGTTAATATCTTTAATTTGTTTATTTTCTTTACTCATATCTTTATTTATAACTAATAATTTTAAGCACATTTTAAATCAAGATATTGGAAAAATAATAAGTTCAATTATTTTATTAATATTGGGTTTATATAATTTATTTCAAGATAAAATAAAAAAGAATTTAAAAAGTAAAAATAAAATAATTGAAATATATTTAGATGAAACAAAAGCTGATTTAGATAATTCTAAAAATATAAGCTATAAAGAAGCCTTATTATTATCTACTATTTTATCTTTAGATTCTTTACTTGGCGGGGTTAGTATTGGTTTTATGAAATATAATTTGTTTTATATTATAATTCTTTCATTTATCTTAAATGTATTATTTATATTATGTGGAATTCTTATTGGTAAAAATTTAAGAAATGTTTACAACTTTAATACATCTTATATATCAGGTGTCATTTTATTATTAATTGCCATTTTAAAAATAATATAAAACATAAAATTAGTTTTAGTTTCTAATTTCATGTTTTATTTGTGGAGTCATTTCGGTTATTTTATCAAATTCATATCCATTTTTCTTACCATATTGAATAATATCTCTCAAAGCATTTATTGTTTTTTTATTATTTGCAAAATCATGCATTAAAACTATATTTGTATTATATTTTAATCCTGAAATAACATTTTTATATACTTTTTTTGAGGAAATACTAGATGTATCATTAGATGCAATATTCCAATCATAATATATATATCCTTTTTCTTTAGTAGAAATGCTAAGTTTAGTCATGAGACCTCTACTTATTCTACTTATGGTATTGGAACTTCCTCCTGGAAATCTTATTATGTTTGCAGGATACCCTGTTATTTTTCTAACTTTATCATTTATTAGCTCCAAATCATCAAAGAAAGCTTCTTCAGACTTATAAATAGATTTATATTTATGTGAATAACTATGAAGTCCTATTGTATGACCTTCATCATAGGCTCGTTTAATAACACTATCATATTTTTCATCAGCATTTATAATAAAAAAGGTAGCTTTAACATTTTCTTCTTTTAAAATATCTAAGATTTTTTCGGTTGAATTACTAGGACCATCATCAAAAGTTAAATAAATAGTTTTTTGATTCTTATCTGGCTTTTCAATAATATTAATAATTCTATCTATACTAGTAATATTTCCTGCACTATCACTAACATTATAAACTAATTTGTATTTACCCACTTTATTTGTATTTATATTTCCCGTTATTTGCACTTTATCTGTTATATCGCCATCACAATTATCAGTAGCTTTATAGCCAGGTTCAAAATATGTACTACCTTTATATAATACTGATGATTGGTATCCTTCAAGTTCAATAGTTGGTTCATCGGTATCTTGTCTAACAATTTTTCTTTCTGTCATGGTCTTTTTTCCAAGACTATTTTCTACATAATAATAAACAGTATCATCTTCAACTAGTGACTCTACTTTGCTAGTAACATCCCCATCAAATTTATCAAAAGCATTAAATCCTAGTTCAGTATATTTATCATTAGGACACATTTCAATAGTGCCACTTCCAAGTAAATTAATAACTGGTGTAGTACTATCGATTACTTTTATATTTCTTATTTTTTTATAAGTTTTTTTGCCGAAATTTACTTTATATTCGATTTTATAATATCCTATTTTTTGATTGTTTAAATTACTTTTAATTTTAACTTTATCGGTAATATCTTTATGAATATATCTAGCTTCATAGCCAGGTTCCTCATATTTTTGATTTAACTCTAAATATATAGTTTCATCTCCATGTAGTTTTATTATAGGTTTTCTATTAAGAATACATAAAATAATAGAAGTTATAATTATTAAGAAAATCGTTACTATATATATTATTTTAAATTTTGTTTTCATTGGACATACACCAATAAATTATATACATAATATAATAAATTTATGTACAAACTCTTTATATTAAAGAAAAGAACAATAGAATATTTCTAATGTTCTTTCTTCTAAAGTTAAATATTTTTAAATTAATAGTTGATTTTTCTTCTTTCAAAATAAGCTTGTGGATGATCACATACTGGACAAACCATTGGAGCAGTTTTACCAATGTGAATATGTCCACAATTTGTACAAATCCAAATTTCTTCTTCACTACCAGCAAAAACAGTATTGTTCTTGATATTTTCTGATAATTTTACATATCTTTCTTCATGTTCTTTTTCAATTTTTCCAACTGCTTCAAATAAATAAGCAATTTTATCGAATCCTTCTTCTCTAGCTACTTCAGCAAATTCTTTATACATATCTGTCCATTCATATCTTTCACCAGCAGCAGCATCTTCTAGGTTAGTCATAGTATCTTGAATTCCATCATGTAATAATTTAAACCAAATTTTAGCATGTTCTTTTTCATTGTTTGCAGTTTCTTCAAAAATTGATGCGATTTGATTATAACCTTCTTTTTTTGCTTTTGATGCGTAATAAGTATATTTGTTTCTAGCTTGACTTTCACCTGCAAATGCAGCCATTAAATTGTCATATGTTTTACTACCTTTTAATTCCATTTAAACTTCCTCCTCTAAAATATTCTTTAGACAATTCTCACATATACCTTCATATATTGTATTCTTATTTACTATCTTAAATTTGTATTTCTTTTCAATTGGAGTTGCATCATTGGAAGTATCGTTACCTAAATCTAAGACTCTACCACATTTTGAGCAAATAAAATGATCATGATCTTCCATATCTCCATCATATCTTTTAGCTCCATTATGAGTAGTTATGATTTTGATATCACCATTATCGACCATTTGATTTAAGTTTCGATATATTGTCGATTTTCCAATTGTATTATCTACTTTTGATAACATATCATACAAATCTGACGCAGTAGGATGTATTTTAGTATTTTTAATACTATCCAAAATGATTTGTTTTTGAACTGTATTACGTGTTTTCATAAAATCATCCCTTATTGAGAATTGTTCTCAATAAAATAATAACACTCTATAAATTCTAAGTCAAGATTTAATAGTAAATTATTTTAATTTTATTATTATAGGTATGTTCTCCACCAGTCAACATATTTTTTATCAATTTTGTGAGAATATAGTTATGGTGAAGTATATGTGTAAAACGGATATTTATGAAATTTTAAGACGTAACATAATATATTATCGTAAACAAAAAAATTTAACTCAAAAAGAGTTAGCAGATAAAATGGATATCGATTATGGATTTTTAAGAAAGGTTGAATCTAAAAAGGTAAAAAAGAATCTTTCACTTGATAACGTTATGAAAGCAGCTGAAGTTCTAGAAGTAGACTTACCTAAATTTTTTGAAAAACGTGATGAATCATAAAAAACAGACAATTGTCTGTTTTAATTTTTAGATTTTTTTTCTTTTAGAAATGGTTTTAATTCTTCTATATTATTTTCTTCGGTTTCTAAAAGTTTTTCTCCTAATTTTTTGACTCTTTTATCGATATCTTTGTAAGTATTTAATTTTTTTCTTATATCTATTATACCCATATTGCTTCCTTTAATCATCATTTCTGCAATATGATTAATAGATTTATCTGTAAGTAAGTTCATTTTTATCATGATATAGCTAGTAAATTTTTCCATACTTGTAACACCTTTTTGTTCTTCATCATAATTGTCGATTAACTCACTAGCTTCATTATAGATTTCTTCATACTTTTCCTTTTGCTTTTTTAATATTTCCCTAAACTCTTCACTATTTACTTCATCATATAAATCTTTAATAGATGAAAATCCCATTTCTGAATTTTTAGAAATAAAATTTAAAAATTCTAAATCATTATTCATTATTGATACCCCCAATGTTTGCTAACTCATTACTTAATTTTTGATATTCTTGATCTATTTTTTGAGTTTCTGCGTATTCTAAGGAATACCAATTTCTAGAATTTGCTAGATTAAATAAATCTCTTTGTGCATTTTTTGACATATTAAATAATTCTTCAAATTTATTTACTAAATTATCATTACTCGCTTCAGTTATCGCAGTAGCATAATTTTTGACCATATTTTTTTCTAACTCTAATAATATCATTACTATATCTTTATCTTGATTCATCTTTATCCTCCTATTCTTTTATTAATCCTAAAATAAATTCACATGATTCTTTGTGCATTTTTGCTATTTCACAAGCAATATTTTTAGCTTCTTGATCATTGATTTCATTTTTAAAATGATTAAAAGCATTATAACAGTTTAAATTCCATTCAAACATATCACTAAAATAACTTAAATCTTTCGTACTTATATTATTTGATTTTTGATTCATAATAAAAATTCTCCTTTCAAATATAGTATTTATAAAAATTAATATTTTATTCAAAATAAAAATCATCATAACGATGATTTTTTACCTTTTGTATTTTCTATATTTGGTTCTCTTATTTTTTTATCTGTTTCTAAATTCAGTCTTTCTGCATATGCATCAATATTTACCATAGGATTTTTTTCAAATTCTTTCATTAAATCATTTATTGTTAAATTGATTTCTAAAGTTCTATATAATCTTTTTAATGCCATATTGTAATTATCCTTTTTTACATATATTTTAGATACATTTATATTTGTATTTATTTCTTGTATGTAATTTCTATATAGTTTAACTATTTGTTCATCTGATTCTTGAACAAATTCTCCTATAATATCACATACCATATTAGTTAGCTTAGAAAGGAATTGATATTTTAGTGGTGGATCTTCTATAGTCTGCCAATCTGGTATTTCAATTTTTGAATTTGCAACTCCAACTTTCATCATTTCTGTAGTTAAATCGCTAATTTTCTTTTTTAATTCTTTTTTCTTTTTAAAATGTATAGCTGAAGTTTCTTTATATTCATCCATTAAACTTTTTTTCAAATTTGATAGTTCATTTAATCTTTTTTCACGAAAATATTTATCTAAATATTCGTTAAATATTAACAAAACACTGTCAGGTAATATAAATTCTTTATTATTAATAATAATAGTATTATTTTTCATTTTTACGTTCTTTAAGTAAATCTCTAATTTCTTCTAATACTCTTATATCTTCGGGCTTTTCGACAGGTTTTGGTTTATCGCGAGGGTCAGGTCTAGGTTCTACTTTAGTTTCTGGTTTTTTATGCATTAATTTATTCACAAATTTTACAAATATAAAGACACAGCCTGCAATTATAAGAAAATCTATTACATTTTGAATAAACATTCCATACATTATTTTAGCATTTCCTACTCTTAAAGATAAACTACTAAAATCTAATCCACCTAATATCATTCCAATTATAGGCATTAAAATATCATTAACTAATGAGGTTACAATTTTTCCAAATGCTCCACCTACAATAACACCAACAGCTAAATCTAGAACATTACCTCTAGATATAAATTCTTTGAACTCTTTTAACATACTTAAAACTCCTTCCTATCACAATTATAACATTTTTTGACAGAAAATATTTTACAAAACAAGTATTTTTGATAAAATATATAATTAGGAAAGAAGGTATAAAATGAACATTATAGATAGAATTAAAGAAAGAGCTTTAGAAAACAAAAAAACAATTATTCTTCCCGAAACTGAGGATATTAGAACTTTAAAGGCAGCCTCTTTAGTAAAAAGGGAGGGATTTGCTAATATAATTTTAATTGGTAATAATAAAGAAATTAATGACTTAGCAAAACAATATGATATAGATTTAAGTAATATTTTAATAATTGATCCTGAAAATAGTGATAAAACTGATGAATTAATAAACGAATTTTACGAACTTAGAAAATCAAAAGGAATGACTCTTGAGGAAGCTAAAAATATAATTACTACTAATTATTTATATTTTGGGGACATGTTAGTAAAACTTGGGTATGCTGATGGTTTAGTTGCTGGAGCAGTAAATAGTAGTGCAAATGTTTTAAGAGCCGCACTTCAAACAATTAAAACCGCTAAGGATAGTAAAATAGTGTCATCATTTTTTATAATGGATGTTCCTAATTGTGAATATGGCGCAGATGGTATATTTTTATATTCAGATTGTGGTATGATACAAAACCCAACATCTGAAGAGTTAGTAGAAATTGCTAATAGTTCTGCAAAAACTTTTAAACAATTAATTGAAAAAGAACCCGTAGTAGCAATGTTATCACATTCTACATTTGGTTCTTCAAAACATCCTGATGTTGATAAAGTTGTTAATGCTGTTAAAATGGCTAAAGAAAAATATCCTAATTTAAATTTAGATGGTGAATTACAAGCGGATGCTGCTATTGTACCTAGTGTGGCTAAAAGTAAGGCCCCTAATAGCAAAGTTGCAGGAAAAGCTAATGTATTAATATTCCCCGATTTAGATGCTGGAAATATTGCGTATAAATTAACAGAGAGACTTGCAAAAGCAAAAGCTTATGGTCCAATTACCCAAGGAATAGCAAAACCTGTTAATGATTTATCAAGAGGTTGTAATGAATATGATATAGTAGGTGTTATCGCAATAACTTGTGTACAATGTAATTAAAAGCTATCAACAGATCTGTTGATAGCTTTTTAAGATTTAATTGCTTCTACTGTAACTTTAGCATTAAATTCTAAATTTTGATCTTCATTTTGTAAAGCACCTGATTCATTAAGCCATATTTTCAATACATAAGATTGACTGGCACCTACACCTAAAGATTGATTATTAATCATATCAAGAGAAGTTGTACCAGCAGTATATGAACTACTACTTCCAAAAGTACCTGTAGCTACCGCATTACCACTTATATTATATGAACTATCACTTTTATATAAAGCCCATTTTAAATTGTCAGAAACTGCGTTTGCGCCATCTTTTACAAAAGCAATATCAGTAAAACTTATTTTATAATCAGCAGCTAAAGTACCAGTATTATTAATTGTAAATTTATGAATTTGAGCTTCATCTTCTAATGTTGGAAAAACAAATGTAGCAGAAATATCTTGACCTGAAACATAATCAATTTTAAGTCTACCCGTTGTAACAGTTTGATCTTCAGTAGAACTTTGGGATGTAAAATATGCGATAGCCGCACCTACTATAATAAATATTACTAAAACCCCTAATAAAATTGTTATTGTTTTTTTCTTAGAGTTATCTTTCATAATAAAAACCTCCGTACCTCGTTATAACAAGTATATAATAATTAAAATGAGGTGTCAATTTAAAAAATAAAAATACCCATTAATTATCATGAGTATCATCGTATTCATCCATAAGAAGTTCATAAGTTTTAATTTCTAAAGCTTCTGCAGCTTTTTGCATATTAGCCAAAGAGAAATTTTTCTTTACTTTTTTAGATTCAACTTGCCTAACAAAATCGTGACATACACCCATTTTTTCAGACAGTTCAGCTTGTGTAAGTCCTTTTTTTCTTCTATAATGTTTTATATTTTTTCGTACAGTATCATATATATCATTTTTTGATTTTTCTGCAACTTGAGTCATTACTACCACCATAACTATTTTCTCACAATTAAAAGAAAAAATATGTTATCTAGTTGTACACAAACACAAAGTAATTAATAATTAATTCCAATATATTTCTAATTTATAGACATTAGAACCAGAAAATCTTTTTTACATATATTGTAATGGAGACATAATTTGTTTCATAAATGGAGGAATATAATGGAAAGTAATTTATTACCTTTAACTGAATTAGAAATAGGGAAAAGCGCGATTATTAACAGTTTAAAAAGTATAGGAAATGAAAGAAGAAGAATGTTAGATTTAGGAATTGTTAATGGTACTAAAATAGAAGCTCTATATAGAAGTCCATCTGGAGACCCTGTAGCATATAACATACGGGGTGCGGTTATCGCACTTAGAAGTGAAGATGCAAAAAAAATATTAATTAATAAGGAGAAATGATATGGGACTTACAAAAAAATCTACAGGAGCCTCTGTTAACAATTCAGAATTGATAATAAAAAAAGAAAATAAAAGTGATAAAGTAATCGCACTTGCAGGTAATCCTAATGTAGGAAAGAGTACTGTATTTAATGAACTTACAGGAATGAACCAACATACAGGTAATTGGCCTGGAAAAACTGTAACAAATGCTCAGGGAAAATATACATATAAAAATAAAAATTTTATAGTGGTAGATATACCAGGTACTTATTCTTTAATGGCTAGTTCAGTAGAAGAAGAAGTCGCACGTAATTTTATATGTTTTGGAAGTCCTGATACTATTGTAGTTGTTGTGGATGCTACTAACTTAGAAAGAAATTTAAATTTAGTATTACAAATCTTAGAAGTAAATAATAATGTTATAGTATGTGTAAATCTATTAGACGAAGCCAAAAAGAAAAAAATAGAAGTTAATTTTAAAAAAATATCAAATGTTTTAAAAGTTCCTGTAGTTGGAACAAGTGCGAGAAGTAGTCAAGGGTTGGATAAATTAAAAGAAGAAATATATAACTTATCACATAATAAAAATAAAAAAGATAATTTAAAAGTTACTTATCCCGATTTTTTAGGAAACATTTTAAAAAATATCCAAAATACTATTGAAAAACATATTAATAATAAAATAAATAGTAGATGGTTATCTATTAAATTATTAGACCTAGATGAAAGCCTTCATAAAACTTTAAATGAATATTTAAAAATAGATATTTTAGAATATGAAGATGTTAATAAAGTTATAAATGAAAGTTGGTTAGAATTAGAAAAACACAACATTAATAAAGAAAATATAAGAGATATTATAGTTTCTAAAATTATAAAAACTGGTGAAAAGATATATAAAGAATGTGTAACTCTAAAAAACAAAAAATATAATGAAAGAGATAGAAAAATAGATAAAATTTTAACATCTAAAGCCTTTGGAATTCCTATTATGTTAATGCTTTTAGGAGTAATATTTTGGATTACCATTGTTGGTGCGAATTACCCATCTGAAATTTTATCTAATTTCCTATTTGGTATTCAGGATAAACTTACAATATTTTTTGAAAAATTAGGAACACCTGATTGGGTACATGGTGTATTAGTTCTTGGAATATATCGGACACTTGCTTGGGTCATTTCTGTTATGTTACCTCCGATGGCAATATTTTTTCCGATTTTCACACTACTTGAAGATTTAGGATATTTACCTAGAATAGCCTTTAATATGGATAAATTTTTCAAAAAAGCTTGTGCACATGGAAAACAAGCATTAAGTATGTGTATGGGATTTGGGTGCAATGCATGTGGAGTTATTGGATGTAGAATAATCGATTCTCCAAGAGAAAGATTAATCGCAATTATTACTAATTCATTTGTACCTTGTAACGGAAGATTTCCAATTTTAATTTCCATAATTACTATGTTTTTTGCAGGTTCTTTATTAGGTACTTGGCAAAGTATTATATCTACACTACTTTTAACCGTAGTAATTCTAATTGGAATTTTTACGACATTATTTATATCAAAATTACTATCTAAAACTATTCTAAAAGGTATGCCTTCATCTTTTGTATTAGAACTCCCACCATATAGAAAACCTCAAGTTGGTAAGGTATTATTAAGATCAATATTTGATAGAACATTATTTGTATTAGGAAGAGCAGTTATGGTTGCTGCTCCTGCAGGTTTAATAATTTGGTTAATGTCTAATATTTATATAGGGGATTTAAGTATTTTAAAATATTGTACTAATTTTTTAGACCCTTTTGCCCAATTATTTGGCTTAGACGGAGTTATTTTAATGGCATTTATTTTAGGATTTCCTGCAAATGAAATTGTTATACCTATAATCATAATGAGTTATATGGCTACAGGTAACATTATGGATATGGGTAGTTTAACCGAACTTAAAACATTGCTAGTAGATAATGGATGGACCTGGATAACCGCGATATGCACTATGTTATTTTGTTTAATGCATTTTCCTTGTGGAACTACATGTATAACCATAAAAAAAGAGACAGGTAGCCTTAAATGGACTGCACTATCAATTTTAATTCCAACTATTACAGGTTTATTGATGTGTTTTGTAGTTGCGAATGTTTCAAGATTAATAATGATGTTGTTTTAATTATAAAATCTGGTCGAGGTAAAGCAACTGCTTTACCTCGACACTTACTTCTCCCTCTCTTGGAACCGCTCTTCTTTGTATTTTATTTTCTTCCTATTTTTCCTGCTTATTGAGGGTAATGAGGGTATCCCATAAAGGATAATATCCTTTATGGGATTAAAGCCACGCGAAACCCGTCGTTGGAATTAGACGCACCAGAATTGTGGCGGGAGTAGAAAGCACCCGCATTGGACGTATTGCTATAGCTGCCACCACGATTAGACCACGGATTACTAGCAAAAGGGAAGCTAGCGTTGTCGGAATACCATCTCATAGTTTCATAGGTTGCATCTCCTTTGATTGATTTGTCTGATGTTATACTAATTGAACTTGTTCCTGTATATTTTTCATAATATTTACTTCCACTACTTCCTCCTGGAAATGTGCTTGTTGTAAATCCTGAACTTCCTACTGTTCCATTCCAGTTTCCCATTGTTCTTTCATATGATCCTCCACTTATATCATAGATTCCATATATTGTTCCTGTTGTACTTGCTCCTTGCCCTGCATTTGTTGTTACACTTCCTGTACATGTACTACTTGTACATGCTTTATCATTATATGAATAACTTCCATATGTTGTTGAACCACTTGCTGGTGGAACACCACTACTTCTTCCTGTATAATAACTTGAACTATTATTTTTATATATTTCTTTATTTGCTCCACTATAATTTGAATTGCCCATCTTTCCATATTTACTTTGAGATAAATATGCTACTGCTCCCCATTCCGTATTCTTCATCATATGTGTATCTGTTGTTTCTGTTAATCCATATGTGCTGTTTCCACTAAATGTTACTGTCCCATTACTTGTACTTCGTGTCCCTCCTGCAAATTTTAACGATGTATCAAATTGCTTACTTACTGTTTGATATCTTAATGATCTTATATTCGGTTTTATTTTTGGTGTTACATTTTGACAATTTGTTGTACTTGGACTACTACTACATGTATCTCCTTCTGTTCCTGTTTCAAACTTTCCTACCCATATTCCTTCTAACTCTTCATCCCATCCTCCTTGGTCATAATTTGTTGATTTTTTATTTACTGTTCCATTTCTAAATGCTGGGTGAGTAT
>CALVYE010000028.1 GCA_944372025.1 uncultured Bacilli bacterium
TTGTCATGCACTCTTATTATCTTGAGTGCATTTTTTTATTTCTTCTTTTTCTTCGCTCTTTCCTTATATATAAAAAAACAGAACAAATAATTTTGTTCTGTCTTAATTTGTAAACTAGTTGAAATATGACAATATTGCATCTTTATCTTCAATATATTCAACATTTTGTTTGTTATTTATTTTTATTAAAGTATTATCTTTTACTTTTAAATCACTTGCTTTTTGAACTTCTTTATTACTTTCATCACTTACATATGATCTATTTAAAGGATTATTTAAATCTACTATATAAATTGATTTATCTGTTTGATTACTTATAATGTTTTTGTAAATTGAATAGTAATTCCCTGTACTATCACTGAATATTACATAATATTCATCTTTATTCATATTAAAAGTTTCACCCGCAAGTATTTCTTCATATTGAATAGTTGAATTCACTTCAACATTTTCAGTATTACCAAAAAGTTTAATATCTTTTGTAACAAAAATTCCTATTATTAAATAAAGAACAATTATTACTAATAAAATGATTCCCAAGATTATAAATAATTTTTTTAATTCCATACTATAAGTAGTATCACCACTTTTATTATTATATAAAGTTCTTTTATTTTTGATTTTTTTCATTTGCCATCACCAAATAAATTATAGCACACGAAATATGGTTAAATCAATAATAAAAAGGAAAAAGTAAGATACTCTTTCCTTTATATATAATGGATAAAACTATTTTTCTAATGCGGATACACTCAATGAACGAGCGACATTTATAAGTTCATCTTGATTCATTACATCTGATGATATATAGTATTCAACTCCGTTACTTACCCAAGTAATAGATGTATCTGTTATTGCTGCTACAGTATCAGTTAGCAATACAGGATCTCCAACTACAGGTGTAATTTCATGTTCATCTGGTATTGATGCAGTTTCTTCTACTAACATGAATGGACTTTCTCCCTCAAAAGTAAGTATCAATCTTTCTCCATCTGTTTTGCTTACAGTATCTTCGCTTGTTAAGTGGGTTTCATTAGGCATATACATTGGATAAATTGCGCTGTCGAATTTACTAACAGGTACATAAGTTTCTTCTGTATTAGCAGTTTCTAAATTTGAGTTTAAAGCAAAATGTTTATTATCGAATGTTGCTTTCATATCTATTTTTGAAAATTTCATTTTTATTTGAGGATTTTTATTATCATCTAACACTTGAACTTCTTTAAAGTTTTTATCTTTATCTAAATATATAATTTGTGTTTTTAAATTGTTGTTATTTGGATAATTCACTGTGCTTTCTAAGGTATATCCTCCATTTTCTTCTTTAAAGGTTGAATTTTTATCATTTTGTAAATCATTTACAAGTGATTGTAATAAATAGATTTGAGAATTATTGTATGGCCATTCACTTTGGAATTTAAAACTTTTATTTAGAGCAGGTGTTACTACATAAACCCCATCACTGTTTTTTAAAATTATTTGTTCATGATTATTAGATTTATTAGTTAAACTAACTCTAAATTGATCTTCCTTTTTATAGGATACCTCAACATTATATTTATATACATCTTCATTATTTATAATTTCCATTTCACCTTCGAGATAATATCCTTTTGTATTGTCTACATTTTTTGCCAAATCTTTTATGACACTTTCTTTTGTTGTTTTTCCGCATCCTACTAATAATACTGTACATAATAATAGTATTGATAAAACATATTTTTTCACTTTCTCACCTCTTAATTTGTTTTATGGTAAATTATACGTACTAAAACTTTATTTATTCATGTATAAGATAAAAAAAATAGGGAAATATATTAATGATAACGATTAGGAGGGAAAATATGAACACTTTACAAAAAATATGTCTTGGTTTAGTAATAATTGGAGCACTAAACTGGGGAATGGTTGGTTTATTTCAATTTGATTTAATAGCATCAATTTTTGGTGGATCAGATGAAATTTTACCAAGAATAATATATACTTTAGTTGCGATAGCAGGTGTAGTTAATATCGGACTATTATTTCACGATTTAGATTAGAGATTACCCTTGAAGTAATCTTTTTATTTTGATATAATCTATTTGCGAAATAGAAAGAGTGATTTTGTGGGTACAGTATTATTAATAGTATTGTTATTAACTATTATTGCTGGATTAATTTCTATATATTGCATTGTAGTATATAACAATTATCAAGAATATATTATTAGAATTAATGAAGTTGAAGGATACATAGATAATTGTATTAGAGATAAATTTGATTTATTAAGTAAATCTATTAATATTATAAAAGGTAATGTCGATATAAAAGAGGAGTTATTTCCTGATATAATAAAGTTACGTTCGAGAAGATTATCTAGTTTTGAACTTGATAGGAAATTAGTGGAACCCTTAAATGAATTTTATAAAATTAAAGAAGAGCATCAAGAACTTATGAAAAGTAATGCATTTATAGAAATTGATTTAAAGTTATCTGATATTGAAGATAATTTAAATGCGTATAAGGAATATTATAATGAAAATATTACAAAATATAATAAAATGGTAAGATCGTTCCCTTCTAATATTGTTGGAAAATTTTGCAAGTTTAATGAAAAAACTTTCTTTGATGGAAAAGATATGAATGATGATATAGAAAATGATTTTAAATTATAAAATAATTAAAAATTCTGAGTTAAAATTTAACTCAGAATTTTTTTAAAGCTGTCTTAATTTTTTATAATGTCTTCTTAAAAATTTAAATAACTCTACAACTAATAATGGCGATAAGGATAAGATTAGAACGAATTGCCATTCAAATATTGTTAAATTGCATAAGGAGAAGAAGTCTCTTATCGGTGGGATGAAGAGTACTATAGCAAGTAATATTGTTGAAACTAACATAGCTAAATATAAGTATTTGTTTCGTAGATGTTTTTTACTAAAAATAGATATAGTACTAGAATGTTGATTTAATGCATGTACTATTTGAGATAAACATATAACAGTAAATGACATTGTTATTGCAGTTTCATAATTTTGATCATATCCAATAAAGAAAGCTATTAAGGAAATTGAAGCAATTAATAGTCCATAAAATACAATTCTTGTAACTAAACCTTTTTCAAATAAACTTCCATTTTTAACAGGTTTATTTTTCATTATGTTAGCACTTGCAGGGTCTACTCCTAGAGCTAGTGCAGGGAAGGTATCTGTTACTAAGTTAACAAATAGTATATGTGCTGCTAGTAAAGGTGTGTTTACATTCAGTATCATTGTAATAAAAATTAATAAAACTTCGGCAATATTTCCTGCTAATAAAAATTGTATTACTTTTTGAATGTTGCGATAAACTCTTCTTCCTTCTCTAATAGCTACTTCTATGGTTGTAAAATTATCATCTAATAAAATCATATCAGCTGCATCTTTAGCAACATCAGTTCCACCTTTTCCCATCGAAATTCCTATATTCGCACTTTTTAAGGCCGGAGAATCATTAACTCCATCTCCTGTCATCGCAACTATTTCATTATTAGCTTTTAAGGCTTTTACAATTCTAAGTTTATCTTCGGGAGTTACTCGTGCAAAAACTGTAGTATTTTTAATTTTAGAAATAAGTTCATCGTCTGTCATGTGTTGGAGTTCATCACCACTAATTGCAATATCGCCTTCTTTAAATATTTTTAATTCTTTAGCAATCGATACAGCTGTTAGTTTATGATCTCCCGTAATCATTATGACTTTAATTCCAGCTTCATGACAAGTTTTAATTGCTTTATAAACTTCTTTTCTAGGAGGATCACTCATAGCGATTATGCCTATAAATGTTAAGTTAGCTTCGATATTATCATCATCTTTAGGTAATTTATCTAAAGTTTTTTTAGCTAACCCTAAAAGTCTCATTCCATTATTTGATAGTTCAGCACATTTTTGTTTGATTATTTCTTTTTCTTCTTCGGATAACTTTGAAGGTTTGTCATTATTTAATATATTATTACAAATATCTATCAGTTCTTCAGGAGCACCTTTAGTATATGCTATATATTTTTTATCAATTTGATGTACCGTTGTCATTCTTTTCCTAAATGAATCAAAGGGTTGTTCAAATAGTTTATCATATTTATTTTTAATTTCATTAACATTATATTTTTCTTTAGATGCAAATTCTAATAATGCACCTTCGGTAGGATCACCCATTATTTTGTCTTCATCAAAATAGGCATTATTGCACAATATTGAAGCATATATAAATTCCTTTGAAATAGAAGTACTTTTTTCTTTTTTTATTAATTCATCATAAAGCAAAGTTTCTTTTACGGTCATTTTATTTTGAGTTAAGGTTCCTGTTTTATCTGTACATATTACGGTAGAACTTCCTAATGCTTCTACTACAGGTAATTTTTTTACTAGAGCATTTTTCTTTGCCATACGTTGTACACCTAGTGCCATTACTACTGTTGCAATGGCAGGCAAACCTTCAGGAATAACGGATATAGCTAAGGATATAGCTATCATTAGAAGCATTGTAATATCTTTACCATATAATAGACCTATAATAAAGATTATAATACTTATTATAATGCCTACTATACTGAGACTTTGGCCTACTGCATTTAATTTTTGTTTCAAAGGCGTATCTAATTCATTTTCATCATCTAGCATACTGGCTATTTTTCCTATTTCGGTGTCCATTCCAGTTGCAACTACAACACCTATTGCGGTTCCATATACGACAATGGTTGAAGAAAACGCCATATTCTTTCTTTCAGCTAAAATTGTTTTGGCATCTAATTTAGAATTTACATCCTTTTCAACTGAAACACTTTCTCCAGTTAAAGAAGACTCATCTATTTTTAGTTGGCTTTCTTCTAGTAATCTCATATCAGCAGGTACAATACATCCATCTTCTAAATATACTATGTCTCCAATAACTAATTCACTAGTTAAAATATTTTGTCTTTTACCATCTCTTAAAACTGTTGTATATGTCATGTTCATATTTCTTAAGGCTTCAACTGCATCGCGTGCCTTCTTTTCTTGGACAATACTAATGACAATATTTACAATTATTATAATTAGAATAACAACTGCTTCAGCAATTTCGCCTAGGAAAAAGGATAGAATTACCGCAATTAATAAGATAATATTCATTTTATCTTTCAATTGTTCTAAAATCATTTCAAATACAGTTATTTTTTTCTTTGATTTTAAAATATTATATCCATACTTTTGGAGTCTTATACTAGCTTCTCTATTTGAAAGTCCTTTATTATTAGAATTAAGTTCTCTTAATACTTCATCATAAGTTTTAGTATAAGCATCTTTCATATCATCACCATATATAATTATACCATATAAATCAAGTATAAAAATCAAAAAGTATCTAATTGAATAGATACTCTTTTCGCTGTTTAGTTTGATATTGATTTGTAGGTTTTTCTTTTATATATTTTCTAATTAGACAAGCTCTATTTTCTTTTAAGCTTCTTTTAACATTTATTATTCTTTGATTTCTAGAGCCACGATATTTTAAATTTAAACTTTTTTCTTCTAATATAAATCTACCATCTATTAGTACATCAATATTACTAAGGAAATCTAAAATATCACTATTTGTTTCTTTCATTTTTAATAATTGTTCAAAGGTGAATCCTGTATAGCTCCAAACACTTAATTTTCTTTTCTTAGCATATTTAGCAATTTCTGCACATGCTTTTGCTTGAAAAAATGGATCACCACCTGAGAAAGTTATACCATCTTGATCTTCTAATTTATTAATTTCTTTTTCGATTTCTTCGATAGTATATTTCTTTCCCCCATTAAAGTCATGAGTATTTGGATTATGGCATCCAGGACAATTATGTGAACAACCTTGAGTCCATATTACACTTCTTATCCCTTCACCATCTACTATGCTATCTTTTTGAATATCTCTCGCTAGAATGATATCCATATTCTCACCTTCTAACTGTGTTTTACTCTATCTCTTTCTTCAGCTCTTTTACCATTATTAAATCTATCTACAGTACCAACTAAATATCCTGTAATTCTTCTAATTCTTTCAAATCCAACTCCATCAGCTTCAGTTCTTCCACAACCTGGACATTGATCATTAATTACACCTGTAAATCCGCAAACTGGATCTCTATCTACAGGATGGTTAATCGCACCGTATCCTATACCTTCTTCTTTCATTATACGTACTACACGTTCGAAAGCTTCAATATTATCTGATGGATCTCCATCTAATTCGATATATGAAATATGTCCACCGTTAGTTAAAGCATGATATGGAGCTTCTAATTTTATTTTATTTTTTATAGAAATATTATAATAAACAGGTACGTGGAATGAATTTGTATAATATTCACGATCTGTAACGCCAGGTATTACTCCATATATTGATTTATCAATTGCAGTAAATCTACCTGATAATCCTTCTGCAGGTGTTGCAATTAAGCTGAAGTTTAATTTATATTCTTCTGAATAAGCATCTGCTTTATCTCTCATAAATTTGATGATTTTTAAACCAAGTTCTTGAGATTCTTTACTTTCACCATGATGTTTTCCAACTAATGCCTTTAAACATTCTGCAAGCCCTATAAATCCAAAAGTTAAAGTACCATGTTTTAAAACTTTTTTAAGTTTGTCATTTGGTTTTAATTTTTCTGAGTCAAGCCATAACCCTTGTCCCATTAAAAATGGGAAGTTTTTAACTCTTTTATTACATTGAATTGCATATCTTTCAAGTAATTGGTTTTTAACTAATTCCATTAATTCTTCTAGTTCATTAAAGAATCCATCCATGTCAGCTTTACCATTTACTAATTTTCCATATTTAATGCCTAAACGAGGTAAATTGATAGATGTAAATGATAAATTACCTCTACTTGTTACAATTTCTCTATCTTTATCTACAACATTACCTATCGCTCTTGTTCTACATCCCATGTATGCAATTTCAGTGTTGTAATCATTTGGATCATAATATTGATAGTTAAATGGTGAATCTATAAATGAGAAATTAGGGAATAATCTTTTTGCAGATACTCTACAAGATAATTTGAATAAATCATAATTAGGATCTTTTGGATTATAGTTTACTCCTTCTTTTACTTTAAAGATTGATATAGGGAATATTGGGGTTTCATTTTTACCTAATCCTGCTTCAGCAGCAAGTAAATAATTTTTAACAACCATTCTTCCTTCAGGAGAAGTATCCGTACCAAAGTTAATAGAACTAAATGGCACTTGAGCACCTGCTCTTGAATGCATTGTATTTAAATTATGAACGAAAGCTTCCATTGCTTGGTATGTATCTCTATCAGTTTTTTCTAAAGCTTTTTCATAAGATTTTTGGAAAATCTTTTTAATATTATCTGTGTTTTTAGCGAATTTATCAAATTCTTTGATATCAAATTCTATACTTGTTAATTTGTCTATTTCTTTTGCGATTGTTTTAAAGTTTATAAAGTTTATAAATCCTTCTAAATCTAAGTAATCATAAATCATTTGCTTAAATTGTTTTTTAAAGCTCATCAATACGCCAGGCGCTAGATAGTAGTCAAATGCTGGTATACTTTGTCCACCGTGTTGATCATTTTGATTAGATTGGATTGCAATGGCTGCTAGTGCTGCATATGATGCAATTGACTTTGGTTCTCTTAAAAATCCATGTCCTGTTGAAAACCCATTTGTAAATAATTTCTTTAAATCTATTTGTAAACATGTTGTCGTTCCCATTGGTAAGAAGTCCATATCGTGGATGTGTATTCTACCGCTGTCATGAGCTTCTGCATATTTTGGATTCATAAGATATGCTTTCGCAAATTCTTTAGATATTGTGCTTCCATATTGTAGCATTGTACCCATTGCAGTATTTCCATCTACATTGGCATTTTCCCTTTTGGCATCTACAACATCAGCATCTCCAAGACCAAGACCTTCTAATGCTTTAGCAAGTTTACTAGATTTTTTAGTAAATGTTTGTCGTGCTGCTGCACGTCTTTCTCTATAACTAGAGAATGATTCATAAACATCTTCATATCCTAAATCTTTTAGTTCTGCTTCGATCATATCTTGGATATCTTCAATTTTTATAGTTTTTCTTTCAGCATATTCTTTAATGATTTTTTCTAAAACTGCATTGTAAACTTTATTAGAATCAGTTTCATCATAGTTTTCATGTTGAACACTGTCAAATCCTTTTTTTATCGCAACCGCAATTTTTTCCCCTTGGAAAGGAACTTTTCTTCCTTCTCTTTTAATAACTTTTAAATCGATTTTTTCTTCTAGCAATGTCATAATTATTCCTCCTACTCTTATTACGATGTCATTGTATCACTATTAAATATAAAACGCAATACTTTTTCGAACATTTGTTTAAGAAATTTTTTTGTCATTTTTGCTAGTTTTCAATTTTCCAGTTAATTGGTTTTTCTCCATTTTTGATTAAAAAATCATTGGCTCTTGAAAAGGGTTTTGTGCCAAAGAACCCTTTATTTGCCGAGAAAGGAGAGGGATGAGCCGACTCAATTATACAGTGAATTTTATTGGTAATTATTGCTTTTTTGCTTTTTGCAAAACTTCCCCAAAGTATAAAAACGACAGGTTTTTTCTTTTCATTGATTTTACGTATAACGGCATCTGTAAAAGTTTCCCATCCATGGTTTTGATGCGATGCTGGTTTATCTTTTTCAACAGTTAAAACTGAGTTAAGAAGCATTACTCCTTCTTTGGTCCAACTTGATAAATTTCCATTTTTGGGTTCATCTATTCCTAAATCATCTTTTAACTCTTTAAAAATATTTTTTAGTGATGGAGGTTTATTTACTCCTTCTAAAACTGAAAAAGATAATCCATGTGCCTCACCCATTCCATGATAAGGATCTTGACCTAAAATAACAACTTTTACATTATCATAGTCGGTATATTTTAAAGCATTAAATATATTTGGATAATATGGGTATACAGTTTTATTTTTATATTCTTTATCAACAAAATTCATTAATTCTTTAAAATACGGTTTTTGGAATTCATCTTTTAATATTTCATCCCATTTATTTCCTATCATATACTACCACCTACTACTTACATTTTAACATATTTCCTTTTATCATAATAGTCTTTCACTTTTTTTAGTACATCTTTCTTTAATAAAAATAGAGATATTATATTTATAATTCCTAGGATTGCTACAAAGATATCTACAAAGTTCCATAGAAAGTTAGCAGACATGATACTGCTAAAAAGTAAAATTACTAGGGTTATTATTTTTAATATGAAAGAATATTTATTGTTTTTTACTATATATTTTAAGTTTGATTCACCATAATAATATCCAGCAATTATAGTTGAAAAAGCAAAAAGTATTATAGATATAATTACTGTTAAACTTCCTATTTTTCCTGCAAAAGTAGTAAAAGCATAACTTGTAATTTCGATTCCATTAATATCTGTTAAAGATAATGATGAGTAATCAGATAAAGCGATTACTAATGCGGTTATTGTGCATATTACTAAAGTTGTAAAATATACACCTATTGTTTGAATAAAACCTTGTTTTATTGCATTGTTATCGTTTGATGCTGATGCCGCAATCGCACCTGTACCAATTCCTGCTTCATTTGAAAATACTCCTCTTTGTATTCCGATTATAAAGGATGATAATACTCCCATACCTAGTGCTTTAAAATTAAAGGCTTCTTTTATAATTTGAAAAAGTATCATAGGTATTCTTGTAATATTTGTTATTATTATAAAAAGTGATACTAAAATAAAGATTAATGACATAATAGGTACTAATTTACTGGTAAATTTCGCAATACCTTTAGTACCACTAAATATTACAAAAGCAGTTATAAGTGTTATTATAATTCCAATTATTATAGGATTAATATCTACTACATTTGTAATTGATTTTGTAATTGTATTTGATTGTATTGATAAGAATCCAAATACATAAGTAACTATTATTAAAATTGCATAGATAATTGCCAAATTCTTTTTTTTAAGTCCATCACCAATATAATATGATGGGCCACCTACATAGACATTTCCTTTGTCTTTTTTATGATAAATTATTCCAAGTACGGTTTCTGAAAAAGCATTAGGCGCACATAAAAAAGCAGTTAACCACATCCAAAGTATAGTACCTATTCCTCCAACATATATTGATAAAGCAACTCCTGCTAAACTACCTACTCCAATTCTTCCAGCGAGTGCCATTGATAAGGTTTGAAAAGGAGTAATTCCATCAGTATTTTTATTATCATTTTTAAGACTTTTAAAAATATCTTTAAATCGGAATTGGATGCCTTTAAATTTAATTGTAAAATATATACCACTGTAAATTATCAAAGTAGTTGCAACTGCCCATAATATTTTATTTAATATCACCCATATCACCTATATAATAGTATGTGTATTTTTCTTGGTTTATTTAATATAATTAAAAAACCGACTTTATAAAAGTCGATTTAAAATAAAATTTATATTTTTAAAAATTCTAATGTACTTTTTGCTAAAATATCCATTGCATCTATAAAAATCAGACTATCAATATTTTCAATTTTTTTAAGTGCTGAAAGTTCAGTACAACCCAAAATAATTATTTGTGCACCCTCATTTTGTAAATTATTAGACACTTTATAAAATTCTTCCATATTAGCTTTTTTATTTTGCTTTACACATCCATATATTATTTCGTTAATTATTTTTTGATCATTTTCTTTAGGAACTAAACATTCAATATTAAATTTATCTAATAATTCTTTATATACTCCACTTTTTATAGTTCCTTCGGTTGCTAATAAACCTATTTTTTTTATATTCATTTTTTCGATAAATTTCACTGTTTCATATACAATATTTATAAAGTGAGTTTGTGTTGCATTATTGATTTCTTTATAAAAATATGAAGCAGTATTACAAGGCATTACAATAACATCTACATTATTTTTGTCTAACTTTTCCACCATTTTTAATATGTTATCAAGAGGATTAGGTTTAGTGTTATCTAATATATACTCTGTTCTATCTGGAGTTGTTGGATCATTAATTACTACTATTTCAAGTTCTTTATTTAAATTTTTATCAATGTTCTCATTTAAGATTTCTAAAAATTTTACTGTTGCTAAAGGTCCTAATCCACCAATTATTCCTATACTTTTTCTCATATTGCTTCCTCTTTCTTATTACATAAACTTGTAATTGTTTTTATTGTTTCTTCTTCTTTTTTAAGATTATTTATGCAATATATAGGAATTTCAAAATGATTTGAAAAAGTATTTAACATTTTTTGATTAGGATAATAAAGACATAAGTGAGTTATGTTCATTGTTTCATATCTTTTAACAAATTCATCTAATTCATTTTCGGTTTTATTTGATAAGTTATTATTTATAATTATGTCCATTTTTATATGATCTTGATCTCTTTTTGCATTTGTATTATTGATGATTTTTTCAATAAATTTCGTCGTTAAATTTAAGTCTGAACTAATTATTCCTAGTGTAATTTGTTTATTTAATAACATATTATCACAACCTATCGTTTTATTTATAGTACATTTTATATTTTCTATAATAATTTAAATTTTGAAGTTTTATTTTAATGTAACGTTTTAAAGAAAAATCTTTATTATAAAATAGGATATTTCCTACCTTTTTGTTTTTATATAATTGTTTTACTTTATTTTTAAGTTTATCATCTTTTAAATATTTTAAAATAACCCCTTTAGGTACAATTGTCCATAAAAATTCATTATTTAAATATTCAATTTTTTCGTTTTTGTTATATATGAAATCATCGACTAAATATTTTGTTATATTTTTCCCACTAACTGTAGTGAATGAAGAACTTCTTCCCTGTCTTATATTTATTTCAAACAGTTTATATTTTTTATCTCTTTCATCATATTTAAAATCAAAATTTGCATATCCGACATATTTTATATCTTCTAAAAATTTTTTCATTTTATCAAATAGTTCTTTATCATATGTAGATATAATTGCGCCATAATCACCTATTGTTGCAGGAGTTTTATCTTCAAGAAGAATTTGTCCTAAAGCCATAAAAGTAACTTTATGGTTTTGATTTACGTAAGCATTTAAAACTCTTAATTTTGTATCATCACCTGGTATATATTCTTGAATTATTAAGTTATCTTTATATGTAGATGAATATACCATATTTAGAATTTTTTTTGCTTCTTCTTGATCCTGTGCGATAAAAATTTTCTTTTTACCCTCAAAATGTGCTTTCCAATATTCCACACTATTAGATGGTTTAATTATAATAGGAAATTTAAATTCAATTTTAAGATCTTTATAATCCTTGTTTGTACAAATTTTGGTTTTAGGATAATCTAAATTATATTTCTCACAGGTTTTATAAAACTCTTCTTTTAAAACAAGTTTATCCATTAGTTTTTCATCTATATATGGTATTAAAAAATATTTTGATAATTCTTTTTTGTTTTTTATTATTAACTTCATATATACATCACTACAAGCAATCAAAATAAGCTTTTGGTTTTTATATTCATCATATATACTTTTTAAACATCTTAAAAATGTTTTAGGATTTTCAATATCTATGTTTTTATAAGGTATTATTATTTTACTATCAGCTGTTTCTAAGTGATATGCTTTTCCTAAAGAAATGCTTTTTATATTATATTTTTCATGAAAAGCAACTGCCATACCATATACATTTCGATCGCTACCTAACAATACCGGTATAAACTCTTGTTTATTAAGATCCATTTTATCACCTCATTATTTATGATAGGTTTCATTATTTAATATTTTAAAACTTCTATAAATTTGTTCTAATAGTAATACTCTAAATAATTGATGTGGAAAAGTAAGTTTTGAAAAGGATAATGAGTAATTTGCTAGTTTTTTAATTTCTTGATGTAATCCACATGATCCCCCAATTATAAAAGTTATATTGCTATTTTCATTTGTAAATATACTATTTATTTTGTGGGCAAAATCTAGGGAATCTAACATTTTGCCCTCAATATCTAAAACAATATTATAATCTTTGGGATTTATATGCTTTAAAAGTTTTTCTTTTTCTTTATCTAGAGTTATATTTGAATTATCTGTAGCTTCATCAGGTATTTCGATTATTTCTAATTTTGTATATTTACTTAATCTTTTAATATATTCATTAATCGCATCTTTTAAAAATTTTTCTTTAATTTTACCAACACAAAGTATTTTAATCATTTATACCTCGATTAAAATACTTTCTTTTTGTTGTGCGACTAATATATTATTTATTTGTTTATTTTCTTTATTTAAAGCATTATTTAATGTTTCTAATGCTTTTTCTTCGGTATTATTATCCTCTGAAAGGTGCGCTAATACTATGTGAGAAGTATTTTTACCTGTCAATTTAGATAAATAATACG
Source organism: uncultured Bacilli bacterium (assembly GCA_944372025.1). Lineage (GTDB taxonomy): Bacteria > Bacillota_I > Bacilli_A > RF39 > UBA660 > JAFSEX01. The sequence continues at coordinate 13,405 of CALVYE010000028.1, forward strand.
AGCTATCTCTATTTGATAAATGTCCTTTATCTCCTAAAATTCTCTGTTTTAGATAGTGAGGATATTTTCCATCAATAAGCATTTCAATATCATGATTGCTTTCAAAAATATATACGTTTTTATCGTAAATTTCTTTGAAATATTTTTTATTAATATATCCAGTGTCAGTTATATACACTAATTCTTTATCAGCCTTTATTATGAAACCTATAGAGTCATTAGTATCATGAGAAGTTTTTATAACTGTTATTTCAATATCATTTATTATAAATTTACTACTATCAATAAATTTATAATTAGGGATTTTTAATCCTAGTTCATCATACATAATATTTGTTAAATAAATCGGAGTATTATGTCTTTTAATATATGTTTTTAGTCCTCCTACGTGATCTGTATGAGTATGTGTAATTAAAATTGCATCTAAATCATCTGTATCCACATCTATATTTTTTAATTTTTTATCTAGGGATAAAGAAGATATCCCTAGATCTATTAATATTTTTGTATTTTTATATTCAACATATGTAGAATTTCCTTTAGAACCACTTGCTAAAACTAAGATTTTCATTAACGACCTCTTAGATATGGAAGTGGATTATG
>CALVYE010000029.1 GCA_944372025.1 uncultured Bacilli bacterium
TTGGTAGGTATTGCTTTTCCATCTATTTTGAATCTTAGTGCTAGAAGTACTGATAAAGTAACGGAAACTCAAAAAAAAGAATTTATTTCATTAGCAAAATTATTAGGTAATGATTATAAATCATCGTTAAGTAACACGGATGAATGTTATTTTCTTTCACTAAAGGATATGGTGGAAAATGATTTACTCGCAGAAATACCTACTGATACGGATGGAAATCTTTATGATGAAAACTCCGGTGTTAAAATATGTGGTGGAAGTCCAATAAATTATGAATATTTAAATTCAAATGAAGGATTAACTAGTATTTACAACTTGACTCCTAATGAAGTCGTATATGATGAGTTTACTATTCCTTCAACAGGAGGAAGTAGTGGAACTGGTTCAGATGGTACAGAACAAATATATCAGCAAATCGGACAGGATACTTCAGGAGCAAATAAACCAGAATTTTCTAATTTATCTATAGATAACAGTGAAAATATAGTACCTGTAATTTATGATGAAACTTGTGATTTCAATAAAGGATGTTGGAGAGTGGCTGATACCTCTAAAAATTGGTACAATTATTCAAAAGGAATATGGGCTAATATTATTGTATTGAAGACAACAGGAAGTTATTGTGATAGAAATACAACACAAGCTTGCTTTGACACATTATATAAACATTCTGCTTCTTTTTATAAAGCAAATCCAGGAACCCGTATTTCGGTCGATGATATTCAAAGAATGCTAGTTTGGATTCCGAGATTTAAGGAAATAAGTACAGTAGAAGAAGGAGATCATTTAAAAACCGATATACAATTTAGAAGTGTATCAGAAGATGCTCATCCCGCATTTACCTATGAAAAAGTTAATTCTTCTTCAAATATAACTACAAAAGAATCAAGTGGATTTTGGGTTTATAAATTTGAAAATGAAGGAAGACCTTTTGAAGTAGAACAACAACTTTACACTGCCAATGTAAACTTATCTCCAGGTGGACCATTAGTAGACCATGTGAGTGATTATATGATAACTAATTATCAATGGGGTGCCATAACTATGTTAGCCTTATCAAATTATGGAATTTCTACAAATCCTAATTGTAATAACAAGATTTTACCTACCGCTTCTTTGATTAAAAAAGGAAAAAATGAAAAAAGTATTGTAAGTAGTGGATTAATAGGAGGAAGTGAAGGAGATAGTACATATACTACTTACGATGGAAGATTTATTGAAATATCATCTAATGGAACTTTAAGTTCAATGCAATATCTTTCTAGTGCCACTAATTATGGACAAATATTGGGGGATGCATCTAGCGATAGAAATAAAGGATATTGTGGTAGTACTTCTGGAACTGTTTATGGTGTATATGATATGGTTGGAGGTTATCCAGAACATGTTTTCTTAACAATGAATTCAGAAACAAATAGTGGAGCTGTAACTCCTGCTTACCGTAGTCCAGTTGCTGGAATAAATCGTGCTAAATATTGTAGTGGTAGCACAATTGGATCTAGTTCTAGTAATAAGTCATCACCTAGATTTTTGTATAGTAAACAAAATAGATATAACTACAATACAAGTGCAAATAATGACAATAGTAAAAATGGAGATACAATGTCTGGATTGTATGTTAAATATGCTAGTATATCAGAATATCCATACTGTTCTGAACCTTATGATACATCAGTTGTAAATAATCCAGAGTCTAGGGTTGCTGTCCAAAGAGGGAAAAATACTATTTTTGACTTTGAATCTACTGATGGTATGGATAATAACACAACAACAAGGGATGTTTGGTTTAATGAATAAAGGTTTTACACTTATCGAAACAGTTATTTGTGTAGTAACAATCACCATTATAGCTGTTCCTTTATATGTATTAACTCGAAATGTTTTGAATGCTTATAATACTAGAAATTCTTATGATACAGTAGAAAATCTTTATGATTTAAATTCTGTAAAAGTATTTTTATATAAAAATTATGATGTAAACATACTATGTGATTTAATCGATGATAATAGTGCTAAAAATACAATTATTCCACTTTATCAAATATCAAATACCAAAGTAACAAATAATATATATAAAAACTTTAGTGAAGATAAGGAAATTTTCGAAAGTTTAATGAGAAGTATGGGAATAGAATTGTTACTATTTACAAGTTATAATGACATTTTAGATAAATATCCCGAAAATGATATAGTAAAAAAAACTAAGGAAGATAAAGAATTAGAAAATTATATAAAATATATAAGTAAAGATTATACTAAAAATCAATATATGTATAGACTAATAGCAAGGTTCAATAATGGAAATTATTCCTCAATAAATATGTATAGGTTAAAATATTGATGAATCAATTAAAAAATACAAAAGGTTTTACAATTGTAGAACTTTGTGTTTCAATAGCGATAACAGCTGTTATTTCCATTATGATTATTAGTCTAACAATAAATATGAATCTTACTTTAGCACAAAATATAAAATATAAACAATTTAACGAAGAAAAAATAATATTATATAAAGAATTAGCAACAAATTTTTCTACACATAACATTACTAAAATTGAGCAAATTGAAAATGGCTTTTCTATTAATTATTCAAAATATTCATTGTATGAAAATATTGATATTGTAAAAACAAATAATATATATATTGATAATGGTAATTTATTTATAGATAATCAAAAATTTAATAAAACAAATTATATAGAATATACTGGAATAAAAATTAAAAAAATTGTAATTCCTTCTAATCATAATAATTTTTATCTTATTTTAAGTATTGAAGGAAAACAAGATACTAATTCATTTAGTTTGGATATATACTATTTAAATGATACAACAAATCTTGTTTTACCTAGTAATATAGAGGTTGGTGAAATATGAGATTAAACAGAAAGGGATTTGCCTCATCAGTATTTATATATTCAATATTTTTATTTTTTATCATGACTATTATGATGATATTAGTACTAGCAGAAAACGAAAATCAAAATTTAAAATTTGGAAATGAACAATTAAAATATGATGTAAATAAAATAGTCCCTTATGATGTGATATTAAATGATTAAGATAGTTTTATTTTCATCTATATTATTTATACAAAAAACTTTTTAAAGTATAACGAAGAAATTTCAAATACACTATAAAATATAGAGCTGAAATTTCTTCCTTTTTTATTAAATTCACTAAATTCAAAATCTATATTAAAAATAATTTTGCAACAATCAATTTATATATAAAATATTTTATATATATATCTGTTTTGTTATAAAATTTTTCATAAAAATTCCTACATTTTTATTTATATGAATTTTATGATATAATTTTAGTTGTTTAAATTGGAGGTGTGGTACTATGAAGAAACCTGTAGTAGCGCTAGTTGGTAGACCTAATGTAGGAAAATCTACACTTTTTAATAAAATCGTGGGGAAAAAAATATCTATAATAGAGGATATACCTGGAATAACTCGAGATAGAATTTATGCAGATGCAGAATATGGAAAATATAAATTTAGTTTAATCGATACAGGTGGTATCGATATGGGTAATGAAAAATTTAATAATGAAATTAAATTACAAGCTGAAATGGCAATCGAAGAAGCTGATGTAATTGTTTTTGTAGTCGATGGAAAAGAAGGTCTTACTTCAAATGACTTAGCAGTTCGCGACATGCTTAGAAAAACTAAAAAGAAAGTAATAGTTGCGATAAATAAAATTGATAATAACAAACATATAGATAATATGTATGATTTTTATGAATTGGGTTTATTGAATTATATTAATATAAGTGCGGAGCATAATATAGGTATAGGCGATCTATTAGATGAAATTGTTAAAGATTTTAATGAAGTAGAAGAAGAATATCAAAATCTTTTAAAATTTTGTGTAATAGGTAGACCTAATGTAGGGAAGAGTAGTTTAGTAAATGCTTTGTTAAATGAAGAACGTGTAATAGTATCTGACAATGCAGGAACAACACGTGATGCGGTAGATACATTATTTACCTATGATAAAAAAGAATATGTACTAATAGATACTGCTGGTATGAGAAAAAAAGGAAAAATCTATGAAAGTACAGAAAAATACAGTTTAATTAGAAGTATGCGTGCTATTGATAGAAGTGATGTATGTCTTATTGTTTTAAATGCAGAAGAGGGTATTATAGAACATGATAAACACATTGCAGGATATGCTTTAGAAAGTGGAAAAGCTGTAGTATTAGTTGTAAACAAATGGGATACTGTAGAAAATAAAAATGATATTCGTAAATTTAAAGAAGAAATCAAAAATAATTTTCAGTTCATGCCATATGCACCTATAGTATTTTTATCCGCACTAACTAAAAAAAGGATTCATACCTTAATGCCAGAAGTTTTAAAAGCTTACGAAAATACTACAAAAGAAATTAAAACAAGTTTATTAAATAATGTAATTATGGATGCTGTAAGTCTAAATCCACCTCCATCATATAAAGGAAAGAGACTTAAAATTTTTTTTACAAGTCAAACAGGAACTAAACCTCCTAAATTTATTTTTAATGTAAATAATAAAGGATTAGTACATTTTTCATATGAAAGATATTTAGAAAATAAAATACGTGAAAACTTCGATTTTGAAGGAACACCAATAATTTTACAATTTAAAAACAGAGGAGAAGAATAATGAAGATAACCGTACTTGGAACAGGGTGTTTTGGAAGTGCCATCGCACAAATAATGACCGATAATAAAAATGAAGTATTACTTTGGACTAATGATTTAGAACAAATAGAAGAAATCAATACTAATAAAAGTAATAAAAAATATTATCCTGATTTTAGATTTTGTCAAAATGTTAAAGCTACAGATAATCTTAATGATGCTTTAAATTTTTCGGATATAATAATAATTGCTTTACCATCTAAAATAATAAAAGAAGTTTCAAAAAAAATAAACAAATGTCATATTAATAAAAAAATATTTATAAATATGTCTAAAGGTATAGATTATAAAGATTTAACTACAATTTCTGAAACCTTACATAAAAATATAGATGAGAAGCTAGTTAAAAACATATATACTATGACAGGACCTACATTTGCAAAAGAAATAATTGAAAGAAAGTTTACAAAATTTATTCTGTCAGGATCTTGCTTAGAGGATGAAAATCTAATACGTAAAGTCTTTGAAAATGATTATATCGCAATCGAAACATCGACTGATATAAAAGGTATAGAAATTTTATCTTCAATTAAAAACATAGTCGCACTTGCATCAGGGATTGTGGAAGGATTAGGATTTGGAGAAAATGCACATGCCATTATTATTACTGAAGGCATAAAAGAGATGACTAAACTCGCATTATTTTATGAAATAGATTCCAATACCATTTTGTCTATATCTGGTTTAGGTGATTTAGTTTTAACAGCTTCTTCCAAAAATAGTAGAAACTATATAACTGGGAAAAAAGTAGGGGAAGGAATGAGTCCTGAAAAAGCTATAAAAACTACTAAAACAATAGTAGAAGGTGTAGAATGTGCGAAAGCTATTCATAAATTATCTAAAGAACATAAAATAGAGCTTCCTATTACTAAAGCAATATATAATATTTTTTATAGAGATAAAGAAGTCAAAAAAGAAATTTTAAAAATTTTTAGATAACACAAAACAAAACTCTTACATATATTAGTGTAGGAGGTTTTTTAATGAAGTTTAGTGATGAATTCTTTAATAAAGTGGAGAAAAAAACAAATGTAAATAAAAAAACAATTTTAGACCTTGCTAGAAAAGTTCAAAACTCTAATATGAAAGATGAAAATACTCTTAGAGATTTAATAAAAGAAATAGGTGGGATAGCTGGTAAGAGTGTTTCTAAGGAAAAAGAAGATAAGATTGTAAATGCAGTTATAGGAGATAAAGTACCTAAGGATTTGGATAAATTTATATAAATTTTTAAAAGTGATATGAAATTTAATTTATATCATTTTTTTTATGTTTTTTTTTCATATATTTTTAAAATATAACATACATTTAAGTGAAATAAAAATATATGAAAGTAGGGAAAATATGAATAAAAACGAGATAATTAAAAGTATTGCTGAAAGAACGAATGGAGATATTTATTTGGGTGTTGTAGGGGCAGTAAGAACTGGTAAATCAACCTTCATAAAAAAATTTATGGAGAACATGGTAATACCTAATATTGAAGATGAGTATGAAAAGAAAAGAATTATAGATGAACTTCCTCAAAGTGCAGCCGGAAAACAAATTATGACAACGGAACCTAAATTTATTCCAAGTAGTAATGCTGCCAAAATAAATATTGAAGATTTTGAAGTTAATGTAAGACTTATTGATTGTGTAGGGTATGTAGTTAAAAATGCTAAGGGATACGAAGATGAAAATGGACCTAGAATGGTAAAATGTCCATGGTATGATGAAGAAATTCCTTTTATAGAAGCTGCCGAAATTGGTACGGAAAAAGTCATTAAAGATCATTCTTCCATTGGAATCGTAGTAACAACTGATGGATCATTTGGCGAATTATCACGAAGTGATTATTTAGATGCTGAAAGAGAAGTAATGGAAGAATTAAGTGAATTAAATAAACCATTTATAGTAGTTTTAAATTCTATACATCCTATGATGCCTGAAACTGAAAAAATAGCTGAAAAAATAAGAAGTGATTATAAAGTTCCTGTAATACCTATGAATGTAGACACTATGAACGAAAAAGATGTCAATGCAATTTTAAGAGAAGCACTTTATGAATTTCCAGTTTTAGAAGTTAATGTGAATATTCCAGAATGGATCTCAATTTTAAAACCTGATAACTGGTTAAAGAAAATATATATTGATAAAATAAAGGAAAGTGTAACTGAAGTAGATAAACTAAGAGATGTAGATACTATAACTAATCATTTTACTAATTCAGAATACATTTCTAAAGCTTATATTGCAGATGTAAATACGTCTACAGGAGAAGTTACAATAAATTTAAACGCACCAAATGAATTATTTGATGAGATATTAAAAGGAAGCATAGGTATTCAAGTTAATAGTAAAGCTGAACTTTTAAAATTATTCCAAGATTATAATGAAGCTAAAACCGAATATGACCAAATTAAAAGTGCATTAAAACAAGTTAAACAAACAGGTTATGGTATAGCGTCTCCATCTCTTAAGGATATGAAATTAGATACACCCGAAATAATAAAACAAGGTAGCAGATACGGAGTAAAACTAAAAGCGAATGCTCCTGCAATTCACATGATAAGAGTCGATGTAGAATCTACTTTTGAGCCTATAATAGGAAGTGAAATTCAAAGTAAGGAATTAATCAATCATTTAACTAAAGATTTTGAAGGAGATCCTGATAATATCTGGAAGAGTGAAATCTTTGGTAGAAGCTTAGATGTAATTGTTCAAGAAGGTATTCAAGCTAAACTCTTAATGATGCCAGATAATATAAGATTTAAATTACAACAAACATTAAATAAAATAATAAATAAAGGTTCAAATACAATGATCGCAATTGTTTTGTAAGATTAGAATATTCTAATCTTTTTTTAATTATGTTATAATAACTTTAGTTTGGAGGAATTTTTATGAAAAAATTACTTACTGGGCTTCAACCAAGTGGAGAGTTAACTTTAGGAAGTTTAATTGGCGGAATAAGTCAAAGTGTCAAATATCAAGATGAATATGATTCATATATTTTTGTACCTGACTTACATGCTATCACTGTAGAACAAGACCCTGAAAAATTAAAAGAAAGAATACGTAAAAATGTAGGTCTTTATATAGCATGCGGATTAGATCCTAAAAAAAATACATTCTATATTCAATCTGAAAATTTATACCATGCTAATCTTTCATGGATTTTAGAGTGCAATTCATATATGGGAGAATTATCACGAATGACACAATTTAAAGACAAATCTAAAAAAGTTAAGAATGTTTCATGTGGTTTATTTACTTATCCCGTATTAATGGCAGCTGATATACTTTTATATGATGCAGATTTAGTACCAACAGGAATAGATCAAAAACAACATGTAGAACTTGCCCGTAATCTTGCAGAAAGATTTAATCATAAATATGGTGATACATTTGTAGTACCTGAACCCATGATACCTACTTTAGGTGCGAAAATTAAAGATTTGCAAGAGCCAACCAAAAAAATGAGTAAATCAAGTGATAACTATAAAGGAACAATTTTACTTTTAGATTCAGAAAAAGATATAAGAAAAAAAATAATGAGTGCGGTTACAGATAGTGATAATAAAATTTATTATGATGAAGAAAAAAAGCCTGGTATTTCGAACTTAATAACTATATATTCTGTTTTAACTAAAAAAAGTATAAAAGAAGTGGAAACCCATTTTAAAGATTATAATTATGGTAATTTTAAAAAAGAAGTTGCTGATGTTGTTGTAAAAGTTTTAATAGATATTCAAAATAAATATTACAAAATAGTAGAATCTGGAATTATTGATAAAATTTTAGATGAAGGTAGGGAAAAAACAATTAAAATTGCTAAAAATAAGTATGAAGAAGTTTTAAACAAAGTAGGACTTGGAAGATAGAAATTTAATTTTTTGTTACCTCTAATAGCTAGGCGAATATAATAAAATGAGGTGGTAAAAATGCGAGAAATATATGATTTGATATTTTCTTTACCACCTAAGCAATTTACAATAATTGCCTTTTTACTTGGAATTTTATTAGTTGATGATCTAAATGCAGCTGAACAAAATGCACTTGGTGGATTTTTTGAATTAGTTGGCCAAGTATTAATAACAAATGCTGCTCAATCACAATTAATACAAAATATAGTTACAAATAATCAAAATAATAGAATAATTCACGATCTAGAAATAATTAAAAATATGTTAAATATAGATTAATATAATTAAAAGTTTTAAATTTAAAATTTTGACATATAGAAATTTTTTTGATATAATTCTCTGTAAGAGTGGGGTTGATGTTGTATGAAAAAAGAAATAGAAAAATACAAACTAATATGTATCGCAGATGATAGAGAAGAAATAAAATTAATGGGTGGAAGTCTAAAAAGCATAGATGATTTTATTTATAAAAACAATATATATGATATAGAAGAATTATCAGACTTTGTTATAAATAAAGATGCTTATAGTAAATTAGAATTCAAAATAATTTATCACTATAATAAAGAAACAAAAGAAAAAACTATACTATATAAACCAGAAATTAAATATAGTATAAAAGATAGAATGGAATACATAGAAAATAAGTTTTTAAATGACTTAGAATTTCAAAAAAGCTTTCTTGAAAAATTTGTATTTCCTTTATTAAAAATTCCTAATAATATAAAAATAAAACAATATGCAAAAAAGCTTTCAGAAAATCCTAATAACAAAGATTGTTTTGAGCAATTTTTAAATATTTATACTGATAAATATAAAAAGATTCCTAAAGAAGAATTAGATAGAATGCCTTTTTCAGAACAAATGGAAATGGCTGAACAAAATTATATGAAAAAATATACCGATTATAGAATTTTAAGGGATATATATGTATTCGCACTAGGAAAAAGACGAACTCCTGAAATATTAGATCTTACAATATCTGCAAATTTCACCAATGAGTTTGATGAACTTCAATTCTATGATCAAAATCCTGATACGGGCATTAGATATCCAAAATATTACATACGTGATAATGAGGAAATTGAAGAGTTAAAAGAAGAAAAGCCTAAAAAGAAAGTTTTAAAAAAAGAACGTAAAAATACAAATGATATAGATGAAAATCAAATAAGTTTATTTGATTTCAAATAAAAATATGATATAATCAGTTAGAAGTTTAAAAGCTATAATGAAGAAGTAGTAATATTATAAGTTATTAATAGAGAGTTAGTGGTTGGTGGAAACTAATAATAACATTTTATGAATTCATCTTCTAGTTTTATGTTAATCCATAACGGTAGCTCACGTTAAGAGTGTTAAGTGCGCAGAATATAACTGCGAATTAAGGTGGTAACGCGATAATTCGTCCTTATTTTAAGGATGAATTTTTTTATTTAAAGGGAGGAAAATAATATGAATACAAAAGAACAAATAGAAAAAATAAAAAATGATTTGGAAGCTAAAACACAAAATCTTGATAATATGAAAGATTTAAATGATTTAAGAGTAGAATTTTTAGGCAAGAAAGGAGTAGTTACTAATTTATCTTCAATAATGAAAGAATTACCACTCGAAGAAAAAAAAGATTTTGGTAAAACTTTAAATGAATTACGAAACTATGTAGAAGAAACATTAACTACTTTAAAAGAAGAAATAGAAACTAGAGAATTAAATAAAAGACTCGAAAAAGAAAGTGTAGATGTAACCCTACCTGGAACTAAATTAAACGTAGGAAGCATCCATCCTATAACAAAAATAATTAATGAGGTAGAAGATTTATTTATTTCAATGGGATACGATGTAGAGGAAGGCCCTGAAGTAGAAAATGATTTGTACAACTTTGAAATGTTAAATTTACCCGCAGGTCATCCTGCACGTGATGCTCAAGATAGCTTTTATATTAATGAAGAAATGCTACTTAGATCTCAAACTTCACCCGTACAAGTAAGAACTATGCTAAAAAACAAAGAAAAATCACCTATAAGAATAATTTGTCCTGGAAAAGTTTATCGTAAAGATAATGATGATGCTACTCATTCACATGAATTTCATCAAATTGAAGGACTTGTAGTAGATAGAAATATTTCAATGAATCATTTAAAAGGTACCCTTGAAATTTTAGCAAAATCTCTATTTGGAGAAAATAAAGAAGTACGTTTTAGACCATCATTTTTCCCATTTACAGAACCAAGTGTAGAAGTCGATTTAACATGTTTTAAATGTGGAGGAAAAGGATGCAATATATGTAAAGGAACTGGATGGATTGAAGTTTTAGGTGCAGGTATGGTACATCCAAATGTCTTAAAAGGATGTGGCTACGACCCTAAAATATATACAGGTTTTGCTTTTGGTGTCGGAGTAGAAAGAATCGCAATGTTAAAATATGAAATATCCGATATAAGAGAGTTTTATACCAATAATATGAAATTTTTAGAACAATTTAATGTTTACGAAGGCGGTGATACTAATGAAAGTAAGTAAAAACTGGTTAAATATGTATGTTCCTATAATGGATATTGATACTTCTGTTATTGCAGAAAAAATGCCTTTAATAGGAAATGAAATTGAAAGTGTTTACAAACTTTGTGATGCTACTAATTTGGTAGTAGGTAAAGTTTTAGAAAAAGTTAAACATCCTGATAGTGATAAATTAAATATTTGTAAAGTAGATATTGGAAGTTCTGTTGAACAAATAGTATGTGGAGCTAAAAATGTAGATGCAAATCAAAAAGTAATTGTTGCTTTAGTAGGTGCTACTTTACCTGGAGGAATAACAATTAAACCTGTTAAACTAAGAGGGGTAGAGTCTAACGGTATGATTTGTTCCTTAGAAGAATTAGGAATTGAATCAAAATATGTACCCGAAAGAAGTAAAGGTGGAATTCACATATTAGATGATGATGCACCTGTAGGAGAAGATGCAATTAAATATTTATGCTATGATGATGAAGTTATAGATGTAGAATTAACTGCAAATCGTAGTGATTTACTAAGTATGATTGGAATGGCTTATGAAATAGGTGCGGTATACAATAGAAAAGTTGTCTTACCGAATACTGAATATAAAAAAGCTAAAGAAAGAACAGAAGATAATTTATCTTTAAGTGTTCAAACCGTAAATTGTCCTTTATATATCGCACGTCAAGTAAGAGATGTTACTTTAAGAGAAAGTCCAAATTTTATAAAAGCCCGTCTAATGGCTGCAGGTATAAGGCCAATCAATAATGTTGTAGATATTTCTAATTATGTTATGTTAGAATACGGTCAACCTCTTCACTTTTTTGACTCCGATAAATTAGGAGATAAAATTATCGTTAGAATGGCTGAAGACAAAGAAAAAATGACAACTCTTGATGGCATAGAGAGAATTTTAGATGATAAAGATATTGTAATCGCAAACGATAAAGAAGTAGTCGCACTAGCAGGAGTAATGGGAGGATTATCTACTGAAGTTACTTCTGAAACCAAAAATATAACTATTGAAAGTGCAGTATTTAATCCTCTATCTGTAAGGAGAACTAGTAAAGAAATCTTAAGAAGTGAAGCTTCTATAAGATACGAAAAAGGACTTGATACCGAAAGAACTATGGAAGCTTTAAATAGAGCTTGTTATCTTTTACAAAGATATGCTAATGCAACTGTTTTAGATGGCGAAGTAATGCATAATGAAGTAAATAAAGTAAGTAAAGTTATAAAGATAACTTTAGAAAAAATTAATCGAATTTTAGGTATGGCTCTAACTAAAGAACAAGTCTTAAATATATTTGTAAGATTAGGTTTTAGTGGCGAAGAACATGATGGAACTTTTATGGTAATGGTGCCTTCTAGAAGATTAGATGTAACTATAGAAGAAGATTTAATTGAAGAGATAGGTAGAATGCATGGTTATAATAATATGAAAGGAACACTGCCTTCAAGCACAATCAAAAAAGGTGGAATTTCTAATAAATACAAATTCCAAAAAGAAATTTCTAATATCTTACGTTCTTTAGGACTTAATCAAGTTATAACTTATACTCTTACAAATGATGATGATATATATAAATTTACAAATGATAAATTTAATTATATAGAACTTAACTCACCATTAAGTGAAGACAAAAAAATTGTTAGATATAGTTTAATTCCAAGTTTATTAAAAACTTTAGAATACAATATGTCTCGTAATATAAATGATATTAGAATTTTTGAAAACTCAAATATTTATTATAAAGAAAATAGTGAATATATTGAAAAAACCTTTATTTCAGGAGCTTTAACTGGAGAATATATAACTAATAATTGGCAAAATGAAAAAGTAAAAATAGACTTTTTCTTAGTTAAGGGAATAATAGAAACATTACTAAATAAATTAAAACTTAACAATAGATATGAATTTAAAAAAGGTAATATACCAAAAGAATTTCATCCAGGAAGAAGTGCCAAAATTATTTTAGATGGCGATATTATAGGATATATAGGTCAAGTACATCCAAATATAAATAAAAATGAAATATATGTATTTGAACTATTCTTAGATAAAATTATAGATAAAAAAATAAGACCTATAAAGTTTAAAGAAATTTCAAAATACCCTGAAATTACCAAAGATATGGCTTTCATTTTTGATAAAAATGAAGAAGCAAGTAATATCATTAAAGAAATCAAAAAACAAGGTGGTAAAC
>CALVYE010000030.1 GCA_944372025.1 uncultured Bacilli bacterium
TTAAGTTTTTTCAAATTATTATTTGTAATTTTTGTTATATCTTCTTTTGTAAGTTTATTAAAACTAATAATATTATCTATTCTATTAATAAATTCTATACTTAAAATATCTTTTAAATCAGTTATTACTTTCTCTTTATTTTTATTGAAACCTACGGTGTTTTTACTATATCCTATATTTGAAGTCATAATAATTATTGTATTGTCAAATCTAATATTATTTCCTTTAGAATCAGTTATAAAACCTTCATCTAAAATTTGTAAAAATAAATTGATAACATTAGGATGGGCTTTTTCAATTTCATCTAATAAAATTACTGAGTATGGTTTATTTCTAACTTTTTCCAGAATATTTTTATTATCTGAATATCCCACATATCCAGGAGCAGAACCGATTATTTTACTTGTCGAATGTCCTTCTTTATACTCACTCATATCTAATCTTATTAGATTTTCTTTTCCAAAAAAGTATTCTGTATATAATTTTACTAATTCAGTTTTTCCGACTCCTGTAGGCCCTACAAATAAATATGATGTTGGCTTCTTTTCTTCCTTGAGACCTAATTTTATTTTTTTGGTAGTGTTTATAAGTTTATTAATAGCTTTATTTTGGCCAATAATTAAAGATTTTAATTTATTTTCAAACTCGCTAAGATTTTTTAAATTGCGGTTATCCATCTCATATATTGGAATTTTAGTTTTACTACTTATTACTTCTAAAATATCAGATTTAGTTACATTTTTAACAATTTTTTTAGAATAGAGTTTCAATTCTAATTTATTTATATCATTATTTAATTTGTCTTCTTTTTCTTTTAAATCTGCAGCTTCTTCAAAATTTTGTTCTAAAATAAAATTATTTTTCTTTAAAGTAATTGAATTTAATTCTTTTTTTAAAGAATTTAACTTTTTCATTTCTTTTGTTTCTTCTATACTTACTCTTGCGCACACCTCATCTAAAATATCTATGGATCTATCAGGCTCATTTCGATCATAAATATATCTTTCGGAGTATTCAATTATAGTATCTATGGCTTCATCATTTATAATTACACCGTGATATGCTTCGTATATAGGTTTCAAATTACCTAAAATATTTTTTACCGTTTGTTTATTTGGAATTTCAACTAATACTTTTTGAAAACGTCTTTCAAGGGCACTGTCAGTTTCTATAAACTTTTTATATTCATCTAAAGTTGTCGCACCTATACAACGTATTTTACCACGTGCTAAAGCGGGCTTAAATATATTTGAGGCATCTATCGCACCTTCCGCACCACCCGCACCTACTATAGTATGAATTTCGTCTATAAATAAGATAATATCATCATTTTCTTCTAATTCTTTTAAAATTTTTCGAACTCTTTCCTCAAATTCGCCACGATATTTAGTACCTGCAACTGTAGTTGCCATATCTAATGATATTATTTTTTTATCTTTTAAATTATTAGGTACATCTCCATTTACAATTAAATGCGCGAGTCCTTCTACTATTGCAGTTTTACCAACGCCAGCTACCCCTACTAACACTGGATTATTTTTAGTTCTTCTAGATAAAATTTCTAATACTCTTTTTATTTCTTTATCTCTACCAATTACGGGATCTAATTTTCCCTCTTTGGCTAATTTAGTCAAATCTGTACCGAGTTCATTTAATATTAGTTTCTTTGCTTTTTTATTTTTACTTTGTTTAACTAATTTTTTAGAAAACTCTGTATATAACTCATCTACATCTATTCCCATAGAGATAAATAAGCGTATCGCAATTCCTTCTCCTTCTTCTAAAAGTGCGGAAAAGAGATGTTCTACACTTACTTCTCCATCATTATTTTCTTTACTATCTAAAATTGCATTCTCTAATACTCTTTTTAAAAGAGGAGTATACAAAAACCATTCACTTTTTTTACTTCCTTTTCCTACTATATTTAAAATTTCACTTTTAAATTTTAAATAGTCTAAGTGAAATGCTTTTAATTTTTTCGAAATACTATTTTCATCTTTAAGAATAGCTAAAACTAAATGTTCGGTCCCTACATATGGATGATTTAATTCCATCATTTCTTTTTTTGCTCCAACCAATACCCTTTGTGATTCCTCATCAAATTTTGAAAACATGTTTTTATCTCCTTTCATATGCTATTCTAATATTAATAATGAGAATTTTTTGGAGTATTTAATCACATAAAAATTATTTTTTACAATTTTTTAATTTTTCCTCTTTTAAATGGTTAGAAACAATATCGATTTTATAGCCTTTTTGATTTATATAATTTATTACTAAGTTTAATTGTTTTAAAGTTTGATCATTTATTTCAAATGATATTAAACTTCCCTTTTCTATTTTTTTCTTTATTTCTAATAAAGGACTATTTTCAATAATGATATTTGGAATTATTGTATGCATTTTATTTTGAGTACAAAGATTTAAAATATTTATATCTTCTTTTTCTAAATAACAATATTTAGGGTTATCGTAATTAATTCTTTCAATTAAATTATTGTTCCATATAATTAAATCTTTATCGTATTTACCTTCATATCCATAATTTAAAACTTCATGACCGTCTTTTATTAATGATTTTACTTTTTCAATGTTATTTTCTATGTATTTTCCATCCATAAAAAAGCTTGCACTTACTTTTTTATAGTTTAAAATATCTACAATATCGTCAATTTTTGTATCTTCATGGACTTTAAAAATTAGAGAAACAGTATTTTTTTCTTTATTGCCCTTTATTATATATTTATCAAAATTATCTTTAAGCATTATATCGGGTAAAATATCTTTATATATTAATAAATTAGAACTAAAGCTTCCTAATCTTTTTAAGTTTGTATAACTTTTCTCAACATCAACTTCACATCCAATCATACCCGGTATAATACTTGTATCTGTAATGGTTGTATTTAATGCATCTACTTTATATGAATCTTTAACTTCGTTTATTTCCATCATTAAAGGATCTTGATTTTTAACAGTAGAAACTGTTTTTTCTGTAAAAAAGAAACTAAATAAAGTAAGTACCATTAAGCCAGAAATTTTTGCAATATTTTTAATCATTAAAACCACCTAAGAAATTATATGTAATTGTTTGTAAATTTAATAAACAATATTAATAAAATTGTAGTATAATATTTTTCAAGGGGGATCAACATGAGAAGTATTAAACAAATAGTAAGAGAAATCAAATATGAAATAAAGAGAATTGTCGATGAAGAAGATAATAAAGATTTAGAATATTATGATGAAGATAATATAGAAGATTTATCATTTTTAGCGGAAGATATTCCTATTAACAGATTACATGATTATATAATTGAAAATTATGATACAAATGAAATTATATTGTTTACCAAATATTTAATTAAAGATTATTTATTCAATAATTATGAAACAATTATTGAATATGTATTAAATAATGATAATGTTGAATATAAAAATATGGTTGCAACACGTTTGAGAGCTATAATTGAAGATTTAGATATATTTTCTTCTGATATTTTAAATGAACTTGATGATATTTTTAAATTAATTAGTAATAGTATTGATAATAATGATATAATTATTGATTTTGATTATTTTCAAAATATAATAGATAGTATTAAAGAAAATAATATAAGAGAATTATTTATAAATGATGAAGATTATTATTATCCTATTTTAGAAAATTTTTATTTAGAAAATGAATTTATTTTAGACGATACTTTACATATTCAAACAGTAGACGTTAATATTGATAAAAAGCAGAATATTGTTACTTTAGAAGATTGCGCGAATGTAATTTTAGAAGAACTTTACTTTTTTGAGAGCTACTATACAGATAGCGATTATGCATTAGATTTAATAGATTCAGTTTTAAATGAGGAACAAAAGATCGAAGATAAATTTTATAAAGAATATACAAAATATATTAAAGATTCTAATTATATACATAATGAACACCAACTCATTAATATGATGAAAGTTAATGTGGTTAAAAATTACTATAAATATAAAATGGGAACAGATACTATATTAGAAGAAGAAAAACCGTTAATTGAAAATATATATAATCATTTAGATGATTTTCGTGTTTTAATAGAAATATATGATAATGATTTTGATAGTTCATATGAATTTTTACAAAAATGCATGGAATATTTTCATTATCAAAAAGAAATCGACAGTACATTCAAGTTAAATAAATATGAAAAAAATATAAATAATATGGCTATTATTAATAATAAAATAAATCGAACACTATTAAAAATTCAAAATTTTCTTGATGGATATATAGTAATGGATGGTAGCGAATTTGAAAAAATTTTTCAAAATTTAGATAATAATACGCTTGTAATGATATATACTCCAAGCGATGAAGAATTTAAAGTAAACAAAGATGATGCTCTAAATTATATAAATGATAACCCAAATATAACTGTGAAGTTTAAAATAGATAATTTTATTACAAAAAGTATATTAATGATAAATTATTTAATTAATACAAATAGTCTAAAAGAAAAAGAAAAAGAAAGTTTTATAATTAATATGTGCGATGATTATATTAAATTTCAAGAAAATGATTCAGATATTTTAAATATATTAAATAATAATCCAAGAAGTACGTGGTATAGCATTTTTAAAAAAGATAAAGATTTAAGCTTTTTAATTTTTAATAATCATCTTCAAAAGTTATCAAGTTTAAACACAAAATTTAATTTTGATCCTAAAACAAATAGTTCTACACATTACCAAAGTAACTCATATGAGGATGTACTTAATGATATTATTAGTCAATTGAAAAATGATCCTTTAGAATATACTAATGATGAAATCTCAAGAATTTTATATAATTATTTGTGTGATATAGTTTCTATTGATGTAAAATATTATCAACACTTTTTTCCAAATTATAGATGTGATGAAAATCTTTTAAAATTTATTTTTAGACAAATTCTAATTAATCATTATTATAACGATTTAAAAAATAAAGAAAATTTAGAACCTAATGAATTAGATTATCTTGATATAATTGAAAATGCTGAAAAATTATGTATTGATGCATATTTTACTTCTAATATGAACTTTTATACAAATTGCATAAATTCATATTTTAAAAAAGTAGATAAATTAGAAGAAAATCATAGTAACCCTAAAGTTTTAAAAAAAGATAATTCTTTTCAAAATAACAAAAATGAACAAAATTAGTTCATTTTTTCTTTTAAAACATTAATAAATTCATTTTTTATTTCTTCTAATCTTTCTTGAGTTTTAGCTTCGAATCTCGCAGTAATATTAGGTCCTGTATTAGAAGCTCTTACTAAAGCCCAAGAATCATCAAATTCCGCTCTAACACCATCTATATCTATTATTTTATATCCTTTTTCTAGACAATATTCTTTTATATTATTAACAATTTCAAATTTTTTTTCATCAGTAGTTTTAAACTTTAATTCTTCAGTAGAATAGTATTTATTTATGCCTTCTAAAAGTTCACTTGTTTTTTTAGAAGAATTAGATAAAATTTCAATTATTCTAAGTCCTGCATATATTCCATCATCGAATCCTTCAAATTTATCTCTAAAGAATACATGCCCAGAATATTCTCCGCCAAAATCAAAATTCCCTTCTTCCATTTCTTTTTTTGCATATGAATTACCCGTACGATTCATAACTTTTTTTATTCCAAGTTTATCTAGTTCATCAGTTAGACTTTTTGAACATTTAACGTCAAATAAAGCCTTTTTATTATGCATTTTATTTACAATATCACGATAAATAATAATCATATATAAGTCTGCACTTATAATATTACCTTGTTCATCAACTATTCCTACTCTATCGGCATCGCCATCAATTCCGATTCCTAAATCATATCCTAATTCTTTTACTCTATTTGCTAAATCTTTTTGATTTTCATGTACGCATGGATCTGGTACATGATTAGGAAATGAACTATCACTTTCACAATATAGTAAGTCATACTCAACATTAAATCTATCCATAACATCTTTTATAATTGTAGATGCAGTACCATTACCACAATCCACTACTACCTTTATTTTTTTATTTCCTAACGTTATAGAATGAGTTAATAATTTTAAATAATCTTCTTTAATATCTTGATTTATTACTTGTCCTTTACCTATAGAGAATTCTCCCTTATTTGTATAATCTCTAAAATCATATATCATTTTTCCATAAGCATTTCCTTGTTTATTAAAAGCTATTTTAAAACCATTATATTCTTTAGGATTATGACTTGCGGTTACCATTATTCCTGTATTTAGATTATTCTTTATTCGTGCATAATAGTACATAGGTGTTGTGACTAAATTAAGATTTATTACATCTACTCCTGAATCTGTTATACCTTTAATTAAAGCATTTATTATTTCTTCACCAGATTTTCGATTATCATGTCCTACTATTGTTTTAACTTCACCAATTTTTTTGATGTAACTCCCAAAACTTCTTCCTATAGTATAACTTACATCTTCATCTATATCTTTACCATATATTCCCCTTAAATCATATTCTCTAAAAATACTTTGATTAATTTTATTTGTTAATTTCATAATTATCCTCATTTCTATTTATTACTTCTTGGATGACTCATATTATAATCATCTCTTATTTTTTTGTTTGTTATATGTGTATATATTTGTGTTGTTGAAATATCTTCATGTCCTAATAATTCTTGAATACTTCTTAAATCAGCCCCATACTCAAGTAGATGTGTTGCGAATGAATGTCTAAGGGTATGTGGAGAGAATTTGGTCTTTATATTTTGTTTTTGTGCGATACTTTTCAAAATTTTAAAGAAACCCTGTCTTGTCATAGCTTTTCCATGATTATTTAAAAATAATTTATCGCAAAAATACCCTTTTAAAAGAGAAGCTCTATACTCATTTATATAAATTTCTAAATATTCTAAAGCTATATCTCCAATCGGTATAATTCTTTCTTTACTACCCTTTCCGTAACACCTTACGGTTCCCATAGTTATATTCACATCGTTTATTTCTAAGTTTACAAGTTCACTTACCCTAAGTCCCGATGCATACATAAGCTCTATCATAGCTTTATTTCGGTAATCAAACGGTGTAACTAAGGGAAATTCTAATAATTTATTAACTTCTTCTATCGAAAGTACTTTAGGTAAGCTTTTTCTAAGTTTAGGACTTTCAATATTTTCACTATAATCTACATCTAAAATTCCATCTTTAATTAAATATTTATGAAATTCTTTAATACATGTAAGATTGTGTGCGACAGTCTTAGGTGAACATTTACTTTTATTTAAAAACTCTATGTATTTAATTATATTATCTTTTTTTATATCGGAAACTTTTTTAATATTATGCTCATTAAGAAAGTTAATATATTTACTTAAGTCGTTATAATATGATTTTTTAGTATTATCACTGACTTTTTTTTCAATAATTAAATAATTAATAAAATCATCTAAATACATATAGCTTCACCTATTTTAATTATACAATATATAAAAAAATTAAAATAGAGATTTTACTCTCTATTTTACATATTTTATTTTTTACTTTTCCACTCTAAATATTCATCGTATGACATTCTTTTATCAATTATTGATCCATCAGGTTTAAATTCTATTATTCTATTTGCAATTGTACTTATAAGTTCATGGTCGTGTGACGCAAATAAAATTGCTCCTTTATAGTTTTTCATACCATTGTTTAAAGATGTAATTGATTCGATATCTAAATGATTAGTAGGTTCGTCTAATATTAACACATTTCCTTTATTAAGCATTAATTTTGCAAGCATACATCTTACTTTTTCACCACCTGATAAAACATTGACTTTTTTTAATGCTTCTTCTCCAGAAAATAGCATTCTTCCTAAAAATCCTCTAACAAAGGCATCATCTTTATCATAAGAGTATTCTCTTAGCCACTCTACTAAATTTGTATCTCCCTTAAAATATTCATCATGATTTTTTGGAAAATATGATAAAGAAACTGTAGTACCTAATTTCACTTTACCACTATCAGGTTCTAATTCTCCTACAATTATTTTAAATAGAGTTGTTTTTGCAATTTCATTTGTTCCTACAAAAGCTATCCTATCTGTATTATCTACTACAAATCCAACATTTTTAATTATTTGTTTACCATCTATTTCTTTATTTATCATACTTAAAGTTATAACTTCTTTTCCCAATGGTCTATCAAGTTCAAAATTGATATATGGATATTTTCTATTAGAGGGTTTAATTTCATCTAATTCTATTTTTTCTAATAATTTCTTTCTAGAGGTTGCTTGTTTAGATTTTGAAGCATTAGCAGAAAATCTTCTAATAAAATCTTGTAGTTCTTTTATTTTATCTTCTTTTTTCTTATTTGACTCTTTCATTTGTTTTAAGAGTAATTGACTGGATTCATACCAAAAGTCATAGTTACCTACAAATAATGTTATTTTTTCAAAATCTATATCTACCATATGAGTACAAACTTTATTTAAAAAATGTCTATCATGAGATACTACTAAAACCGTATTTTCAAAATTTATTAAAAATTCTTCCAACCATATTTTAGCCTCGATATCAAGACCATTTGTAGGTTCATCTAGTAAAAGGATATCGGGTTCACCAAAAAGTGCTTGTGCGAGTAAAACTTTAACTTTTAATGAATCTTTTAAATCTTTCATATATTTTTCATGAAGTTCATTATCTATACCCAATCCCTTTAATAATATAGCTGCATCACTTTCAGCATTCCATCCATTCATTAAAGCAAATTCATTTTCAAGTTCACCGGCTTTTATACCATCTTCATCAGTAAAATCTTCTTTCATATATATTGCTTCTTTTTCTTTCATAATGTTATAAAGTTTTTGATTTCCCATAATTACGGTTTCAATAACTGAATAATCATTATATTCATTATGATTTTGTTTTAATACTGATATTCTTTCGTTTTTACCGATTGTAATGCTTCCACTAGTAGATTCGATTTCTCCAGATAGTATTTTTAAAAATGTAGATTTTCCCGCACCATTCGCGCCAATAATTCCATAACAATTGCCATTTTCAAATTTTAAATTAACATCTTCAAATAAAATCCTTTTTCCAAATCGAAGACCTAAGTTATTAACTACTAACATAGTGTTACCTCCTTTTACAAACTATTTAACATTATAACAAAAAGTTTATTAAAAAGCTACTAATACATAATAAAAGAGGCTTATGTAAGCCTCCTATCTATATAAACGCTAAAACACGTTAGCGTACTCAAAATATATTATGGTTAATATTTTGTAAATGTTACATATTTTTATTATTATTATTCAAAATAAATTGATTAAATTAATTTATATTTATTATTTTATAAAAAATAGTAATAATTTATAAATTTTTAAAAACCCATACATTATTGTATAGAATTTTAACAGCTTAGGACTTCTAAACATTTTTAAATATCAATATTATTGTACTAAATTTATTTTAAATACTAAATACCTGTCAAAATATTATGTTTGAACCATTTCCAAACTTTCAAAATAAATAACAACATTATTAACAACCTCATTTATAGGGACTTGAATCCAATTATTTTTTACATCTGATATATTATATTTAAATATATTATTATTTATTGTTATTGTTAAATTTTTAATAATATCATTAAGATTATTTTCCCTCATCGCTTTATTATTAATAATTAATATGTGTATAATATTTAATAATTTATCTTTGTTTATATCAGTGTTGTTAATTAGATAATATATATCAAATATATCTTTATATCTAGTTGTTCTTATACCAAATTTTAATAGAGATTTTAATTTTTCACATATAATTTGTTCTTTAGAATTAATAATTAAACTAGCACTCTCATCCAAGGCTTCCAAATTAAAACAATATTCTTCTTGGCTAATATCAAAATTAGCATGAACACCTATATCAAGTTTTGAAGATAAGGAAAAATTATTTTCATCTTTTAAAATTATATTAACTCGTTTGCCACTATAATCTTGATGGTGTAATTTTTCAATTTGTCCATCAATTAAAATATCAATTCCATCATCCACCAAATTTAATTTATCAATGAATAGTTTAATGGATTCATCAGCTAGCGAATATTGTATAAAATCCAAATCTAAATCTCTTGTTGTACGACGTTTATCATTTGATAAACTATACATTACAACTCCACCTTTGATAGTTATATTTTTACTCATCTTACTTTTCGATATTTTATTTAATATTATATCCTGACATATTTTTGCAGAAGCATTAGCAAGTGTATAACCACTATTCAAATATACTCTTCGTAATTTTTCTAAATTCATCAAAATACCTCACGCATTAATGCATCATACAAAGAAAATTCATTTTTGTAATATGAAATATATTCTTGAATCTTATATATATCTAATTCGTTAGTTTTTTTTCTATAACTAGATATTATTTCCTTATAATAATCAAAAGGTATAGTATTCTTTTTTCTAATTAATTCAATTAACATTCTTTCTTCATCATAAATATTAATTTTAATATTTTCTATTTCAATTTGTGTTTTCCCGAACTCAAACAAGTCATTAGGGATAAATACTTGTTTTACATTTTTATCATTTATTCTTGTATCAGTTCTTTTTGTTGCTAGATAAAAATAATCTGGTATAACGTCAGTTAAATTATAATAATAATATGCACTGTCTAAAGTAAAAATAGCATTAGGATATTTTTTACATATTATTTCTAATGGATTAACAAATTCTACATCTGAATACAGCCCATTTTCTATTTTAAAATATTTGTGCATTTTTACTGCTTTTTGTATTTGATAATCTGATTTTAATTTTTCTTTTAATTCTTTGTGAAAATATAACATAATTACCTCCTAAAACAATTTTAAACTAATTATTCACAAAAGTCAATTAATTGTGTATAATTAGTTTATTTTTAAATCTCATATTTATAATTGATTTTTATTATTTATAATAATGGGATTTTTAATTAAATCTTTTATATTAATTTTATGTTTTTCTATTAATTTATTTTTGGTTTCTTCTGGCAATCTTTCAAATTCATTACTTTTTATTCTTTGAATCAACTCTCTTTTGCTTAAATTTTGTTGGTTACATATATTTATATAATATAAAATTTTGTTATCATCATTTATTCTTAATAATTCACAATAATGACTCCACGTTAAAATTGCAGCCACTGGTTGCAATTTTTCATTGCAACAAATTTTTTCAAAATATAATCTCATATTATAAAGTGATCTAATACTGAAATGTTTATTCAAATCATTCGATAACCTTTCTGCATATTCTTTAATTATTCCTTTTCCATAGTGTTTTCCAGCTTCTGACAATAACTTACTAACATTATAATAGGTATTCAAATCAATTCTATTTTTACTATAATCTTTAATTTTTTTAACAAGTTCATTATTTATTATCTGTTCTTTTATTTCATTGTAATAATTCATATTGTTCCTTTCTATGGTGGAAATATTTTTACAGTGGTATTGTTATTATCTAAATTAAATATAACACTTCCATTTAAATCTGTTCTATATATTGTAGAATTTTTTAAAGTTTTTAGTACTTCTTCTTTTGGATGACCAAATCTATTATTCGCACCAACACTAATAAGTGAGTATTTAGGTTTTATTATATCTATAAATTCCTCTTTAGTACTTGTATTTGAACCATGATGTCCTACTTTTAGGATATCGATCTTATCTAGATTATATTTGTTAAGTATTAAGTTTTCAGTTTCTTTACTTGCATCCCCCATAAATAAAATTCTATTATTTAATATATTAGTATATATCACAAGACTATTTTTATTTTCATCATTAAAATCTATAATAGGATTTAAAAATTGAAATTTATATTTATCTATTTTTAATATATCGTCACTTCCATATTTTTTAATTTTTTTGTGATCAAAATAATTATACAAAACCTTTTCGTTATTATTTACTTCTCCATCATTAATTATAATATTATCAACATTAAAATTATTTATAAGATTTATACTTTCTCCCATATGGTCATAATCGCCATGTGTTAAAATTAAATAGTCAATATCTTTAATTCCTAATGATTTAAGCATTGAAATAGTAGTATCTATCGCAATGGAGTATAATTTACTACGTTTCTCCCATTTTTCATTATTAAAATTCATTAAACCACCAGTATCTATTAAAATATTTCCCTTATTGTTTGGTAAAACAATAAGCGTACTATCTCCTTGTCCTACATCTATCATAATCATATAGGCTTTTTTATTAAAATATAAATAATTATTATGAAATAAAAGAACAATTATTGTTAAACCAATATAAATATATTTTCTTTTATATATTTTATATAGGACAAAAATAATTAATATACAATATAAAATCATGATAAAAATTGGTGGTTTTGCAAGTATTAAGTTAAACATTTTAAATTTTGTTGCAAAAAGAGATAGTTTTTCCAAAAAAGTTATCAAAATATTGTCGATAAATTCTAATGGAGGTATAAAAAATGTAATAAGTGAAAATGGGAAAATAATTATAGATATTAAAGGTACAAAAACTAAATTAAGAAAAGTACTTAAAAGATTTACCTGATAGAAATTGTACATTGTTATAGGTAGTCCAATTAAAAAAGCAATTAAAGAAACTATTAATGTTTTAGAAAAATAATTTTTATAATTTTTTAAAATATTCTTAAATAAAATTAATCCTATACATATTGAATATGAGTATTGAAAACTTATATTATATAAATAAAAAGGATTTAATAATAAATTTAAACTTAAAATAAACAAAATTATATTTATAGATTTAAAATTTAATTTTGCTATTCTGTTTATTGTTAGTAATATAAATAATAAAGCTGCTCTTAATACTGAAGGTAAAAAATTAGTCAAAAACATATAAAACAAAAGTAGAATAATACATATAACTGTTGAAATTGTATCTTTTATTCTTAATTTTTTTAATATAAATAGTATAATTCCTGTTATTAAAGAAACATGCATTCCAGAAACAGCAAATAAATGGCTTATTCCATTTGTTCTATATGATGATAAAACTTCATCATCTATTTTTGAAGTGTCACCTAAAATAAAAGCATACAAATATTTACTTGAATAATTAAAATTATCTATTCTTTCAATAATACTATTTTTAACTTTATATATTATATTGTTAGTTTCTTTGATTTCTACGATATCTTGAACGCTCAATGTCCAAAATATTTTATTATTATATAAATAATTTTTATAGTTGAAACCATTAGGAACAGTATTATTTTTAGGTTTTTTTAATTCTCC
>CALVYE010000031.1 GCA_944372025.1 uncultured Bacilli bacterium
ATGATATTTTTCATAATTCGGATCTTCTATTATATGTCTTTCAGTATCCATTATCATGAATTTTATTATTTTTCTTTCATCAAATTTCGTAAACATATCAAAGTTTATCTGTATTATTTTCTTCTCCTCTATATAACTTTCTCCACTTAAGAATTGTTCTGATGCTATTTTATGTTGATAAGCATTATTTTTTGAAAATAAACCTTCATAGTATTCTTTATTCATTTCTAAATTTATCCGGTTATTTAACACATCTACTATTAGATCTGATATCTTTCTTTTTTCATTAGCATTATTATTCATATGTTCACTATTTTTAATAACTATATTATCTACTATATCTTTTTTAGGTATTTTAGTTACTATATGTATTAGATCTGCTAGATATTCTCTACATTCTTCTGATGTTAAGAGTGCTTTAAAGACTGGGTCAAAGGTTGCAGGTATAACTTTATCTTTCTTCATTTTTTATCACCTCACGAACACTTTATCCCATATAACAAATTAATACAAATCATTAATTTGGAATTTCTGATACAAACAAAAAACAAATAATTAAAATTCTTTTTACAAATTTAATTATTTGTTTATCTTTTTATTTTACAATTATCAATGTTTGTATATTTTATAAATTTTACTATTAACTATTAAAATTATTCTACAGATTTTAAAGATTCAATCATATCTATTTTTTTAAGTTTAAAGTGCGTAAATACTTGAACAACTACTGAGAATATAATCGTTATAATAATGGATAAAATGTAACTTAAAGTTTTTATATTAACTTCAAACATTATCATATCTTGTTCAGCGGCTGCCATTACAAAGCGATGTAAGAAGACACCTAGAAATAATCCTAGTGCGATTCCCATAATTGTGAGTACAATAGTTTCCCTATATATATAACTTGATACTTCTTTATCATAAAATCCTAATACCTTTATAGTGGCAATTTCTCTTACTCTTTCAGTTATGTTAATTGTAGTAAGATTATATAATACGGTAAATGCAAGTAAACAAGCAAAGAAAAGTATTAAAATTACAATGTTGTTTAACGCACCTATTATTGTATCGAAAGTTTCAATATTATCTTCAGTAAAGTTAATATTTAAAAAATTGTTACTTTCAAGTAATTTTTCGCTTAATTTTGTTTGATTTATATCCTTATCTGTGTTTGCTACTATGGTATTATAAGTAATATCTTTATCGAATACTTTTTCATAATAAGAATTAGTCATATAAATATAGTGATAAGTATAATTCTTTACTATATTACTAACTTTAACAAAATATAATTGATTATTATTATCTCTAACTTTTATATTGTCCCCTACTTTTGCATCAAGTAACTTTGCCATTTTTTCAGTTATAATCGCACCATTATCATTTAATTTGACATCTTCATTTGTCTTATAATCTTTAAAACTTATATATTTATATAATTCATCACTAACTTTAGGAACCATCAAGTAAACATCATGTTTTTTTGTACCTGTTTTGAAAGACAATAATTCTTGCTTAATCAATGTTTTATCATTAATTTTATTATCACTTAATATTTTAGTTATATCTTCAGTATAGTTTTCTACATCTTCATTTAAAACAAGCATAGCATTATATTTAAAAGTGTCTTCAAATTGAAGTTTTACAATACTAGATATACTATCTCTAAGTCCAAAACCTGTAAGCATTAACCCTGTACATCCCGCAATACCTATTACAGTCATGAAAATACGTTTTTTATATCTAAACAAGTTTCTAATTGTTACTTTACCCGTAAAGTTAATGTGTTTCCATATAAATTTAAATCTTTCTAAGAATATCTTTTTACCTTTTTTAGGAGCTTTAGGTCTTAATAGAAATGCGGGTTCTTCTCTTAATTCTTTATTTGCAGAATATATAGTTACTAAAATTACACTAAGTATCGCTACTACCATAATACTTATGAAAGTTAAAGGATTGATATATATTGAAAGTTCTGGCATTTTATAAGAAAAAGCATATGCATCAAATATGACTCTAGGCAATATATTATAACCTATTATAAGTCCTATTAAGGATCCTAAAAATGTAGGTACAAATACATATAAAATATAATTAAAAATTATCGAATGACTATTATAACCTAATGCTTTATATATCCCAATTTGAGTTCTTTCTTCTTCGATCATTCGTGTCATTGTATTAAGACATACTAACGCAGCAACTACGATAAAAAATACGGGAAAGACACTCGCTATTGAGTCTACTCTTTCAGCGTCATTTTTAAAATCTGTATATCCAATATTATCCGTTCTATCTAATAAATACCATTCAGGTTTCTCAACTTCATCTAGTTTTTGTCTAGCTTCTTCAATTTGTCTATATCCATCATTTATTTTATTAGTAAATTCATTATATGCTACATTATATTGTTCGTATCCATCATCTAATTTTTTTTGATTGACTTCTAATTCTTGATAAGCATCATTAATCTTTTTTTCATTAGCAGATATAGTATTTTTAAAGTTGATTTCTTCTTCTTGCAATTCTTGACTTTTTTGATTCAAAGTATTTAAAGTTGTTTCTAAAGTAGAAGATGCATTATTATATTCGTTAGTTTTTTCTTCCAAGGTATTTTTTAATCCTTCTAAAGTTGCAAGTTTAGTATTATATTCAGCTTCTAAACTTGGAATCAATTCACTTTCAGGATTATTTAGTTTTAAATCATCGATTTGTTTTTTTAAATTTTGAACTTCATTTTCAGTATTTGTAATTGTAATTTGAAGAGTATTTAGACCTTCTAAAATACTATCTTTTGTACTATTAAATATTTCTAAATTTTTATAATATTCATTCCAACCGTTTTCCAAATCAATTTTGCCTTGATTAATTTTTGCTTCAGTAGATGTTTTAGTACTTTCTAAAGTATACTTTTGTCTATCTAGTGTTCTTTTAGCTTGATCTATTTGATATTGATTATCATCAAGTTCAACTTTTTGTTTAGTAAACTCTTCTACCGCTTTTTCCTTTTCGCTATTTAAATTTTCCTCTAAAGACTCAATTTCATTTGTAATATCTTCTAAAATTTCTTCATATCTACGAGTAATTAAAATAGGTTCGATTGTCTCAAGTTCACTTCTTAATTTTTCAATTGTAGTTTCATATTTAGTACTGTAAGAATTCAAATCTTTACTATTTTTAGCTGTCAAATAAACTTCAGTATAAACTGACATATCAAAATTATTTTCGTTTATGTATATATATGAATATAATTTTCCACTTCCTAAAGTTGTTATAGGTCTTTGTGTAGAATTATATAGAGGAGAATTTACTAACCCAACAACTTTGTATTTTGTATTTTTTAATGACTCTTCTACATTATTACCACTAAGAGTTATTGTATCTCCTATTTTATAAGTCCCATCTTCTGCAACACACTCATTATCTTTTTCAGGCATTCTACCACTCGTAAGCATTAAATTATTTATATCTTCGTTTATAGCATGGACTCTCAAAACGTCTTTATTATTAAAGGTATCTATAGAATA
Organism: uncultured Bacilli bacterium; assembly: GCA_944372025.1. Taxonomy (GTDB): domain Bacteria; phylum Bacillota_I; class Bacilli_A; order RF39; family UBA660; genus JAFSEX01. Next base: position 3,531 of record CALVYE010000031.1, read on the forward strand.
TGTAGGTACTACCTTATCTATATTTTTAAGACTTTCTAAACTTTTTACATCATCTTTTGTAAGTCCATATGTGCTTGATATTTTGAAGTCCATTAAATTATAGTCATCATAATATTTATCAGCTGTTAAAATCATGTCATTTGAAGCGCTTCTAATTCCTGCAAAAAAACCTGCTCCTAATAATACGATAAAAAATATTGATAGAAATCTTCCCAAATTACTTTTTATTGCTTTTACAGTTTGCTTAAGTATTAATTTCATATTACCATTTTATTTCCTTTGCATTCATAGGATTTTCATTTAAGATAACTTCTTCTACACGTCCATTTTTCATTTTAATTATTTTATCTGCAATTTCTGCGATAGTAGAATTATGTGTAATTATTACTACAGTCATTCCCATGTTTTTACATGTGTTTTGAAGTAATTCTAAAATTTTACTTCCTGTTTTTGAATCCAATGCTCCTGTAGGTTCATCGCATAATAATAATTTGGGATTTTTAGCAATCGCACGTGCGATTGCGACTCTTTGTTGTTCTCCACCTGAAAGTTGTGAAGGGAAATTATTCATTCTTTTTTCAAGTCCTACTTGTTTTAAAACAGTAGAAGGATTTAAAGGTTCTTTACATATTTGACTAGCAAGTTCAACATTTTCTAATGCGGTTAAATTTTGAACTAAATTGTAAAATTGAAAAACAAAACCAATATCGTATCTTCTATAGGTTATAAGGTTTTTACGACTATACTTAGATATATTTTCATTATCGACCGTTATAGTCCCTGAATCAGGTCTATCCATTCCGCCTAAGATATTTAAAACTGTCGTTTTCCCCGCACCTGATGGACCTAAAACCGCAACTAATTCTCCTTTTTCAATTCTAAATGAAACATTATCTAAGGCATTTATCTTAATATCACCCATTTGATATGTTTTCTTTATATTTTTTAGTTCAATATAACTCATTATTTATCCCTTCCCTTTTAGTAATAAACATTTATTCTATATAAAAAGTATATAAAAATAATCAAAAAAAGTAAATAATACATAAAAATTATTTACAATTAATTATTTGTTCTAAACTTTTAATTAGTGATTTTTCCATATTCGAAGTACGCTTTTTAGGACCTTTAATATGTATTCCTGTTTTCCTAAGTTTATAGTTTAAATATCTATTTTGTAATAAATTTTCTATATTTTTATCTGTATATATCATACCCTTAAAATCTACAACATTTGCTTTTTTGCCCAAACATATCACTGCTAGACCATAATCGTTTGTAATAACAATATCAGTATGTTCTACTAAATTAGATATTTTTACATCTACACTTTGACTTTTAGTATCAACTAATATTGTTTTTATATCTTCATATTTAATATTATGACTAGTATCTATTACTAAAATTAATTCTAAACTATATTTAATAGCAACCTCTTTTATTTTATCTATACTTGGACATGCATCTCCATCAATTAATATTTTCATATTTCTCCTTGATATTAAAATTTTCTAACGTTTGTACACTTTTTTAAAACGTTTATGTATACTTTATTGAATTAAATAATAAAATACCATATATTATACTTGTAAATAAAAAATGAGATACATATCGTATTGGAAGATTAGATAGCTATCTCTATTTACTTACTATTAGAAAACATTAATTGTTTTCTTTTATTTTTACCTTTTTAATGATAAAGCTAAGATAAAAAATATTACTGCTAAAACATATATCTCCATTATCACCCTCCTATTATTCTTTTTAGATATCGCTAAAAATTTAATAGTTCAAAGGGTATCACCTTCTTTTAAAAGGTAACTATCTAAATACGATATGTATCGTATCTGAATTATATAATATCTTCCATAATTTTACAATTGTTTTTTAAATTTTGCTAAATTATTTTTAATGTCTTTGACTTCGCTTCCTGAAACAAGATCTAAAATGTCACCATTATCAAATTTTATAATTCTCAATAAACTATCGAATATAGAAACATGGTCTAAATTTACATAACATGATCTATGTGTTTTTACAAATCTATTGTCTAAGTATTCAGTTATATCTTTTAGAGACATATTGGTATATATTTCATTTTTTTTAGTATGAATTATTATTCCTCTTCTTTCAACATTTGTCATTATATATATAATATCATCTAGATTTATATTACAAAGTAATCTATTACTTCTAACAGTTATTGTTTTTTTTCTATTATTTTTAATTTTTATTACATCAATTGCTTTTAATATACTTGTTTTTAATTTCTCGGGTTCGTATTTATTAATAAAATCAAAGATAAATAGGTTTAAGATACTATAAATATATTTTGAAATATCCATAGTGGAAAAATAGATAATTAAAGAGTCAAAATCGTTTTTACGTATTTCTTTTGCAATTTCAATTCCCGATTTACTATTTTTAAATTCTATATCTAATATATATATTTTATTTTCGATAAAATCATCATGTATAATCTTTTTTAAATCGTTAGAATATTCATAATAAGTTTTAACAGAATAATCATAATAACGTGATAACATGATTTCATTTATAAGTGTGTTAATTTTAGATATATAATTTTTATCTGAATCACAAATAATAAAATTAATCATCCATTATTCCTCCTCTCAACTCTTATATAGAACAATTTCTCCTTTGTTATGTTCTAATAATAATGAAGAATATATATAATCTTCTACATTCCTTAACTTCTTAGGATGCATTAAAAATCTTATGCTTAACTCTACATAATTATCTACAATTTTAGTATATATTATAGGTTCTAATTTATTATAATATATTCTATAGTCCGTACTAGCACTCATAATTTGTCTACGCATTTTAATAGGTATATTTCTTATAGTATCATTCTTATTTAATATTCTATAAATTATCCCTTTGGTTTTCTTTAAATCACTATCTATATCTATCTTTATTTGGATTTCACTCCATATATATTTGAATGCTTTTACATAATTTTTAACAGGGTTAGAAAATACAAATGAATTTGGAATATTAATAATTATACCTGTACTTTGTTCGCCTGAGTTTTTCTTATTTATTTCTAAAAGTTCAAAGTTCATAATATTAATATTGACTACATCGCCTTCTATATCAGCAATTTCAATTCTATCTTCAACTTGAAAAGGTTTTTTAATTTTTATATATATTCCTGCAAAAAAGTTTACTATAATTTCTTTTAAGGCAATAGTCATTGCTGCAGAAATAAAACTTATTATAGTTACAATATTCTTTAAATATTTTTCTATTAGAAAAAATATTATAATTATTAAAATTACGTTCATAATTATATGAATTCTTTTATTAAAAGCATACCTTAGTTTTTCATTTTGATTAAAATAGTTATATACTTTTATAAATATTTTAATAATTATTCTTGATATTATAAAAAATATAATTATTAATATAGATGTTAAAATATAATCTGAATTAATCCCGAATATTTTTTCTAAAAATTCACTAAAATTTTTTATGTATTTCACGTTTCACCTTCTTTTCATTTGACAATGATGGCGGTAGGAATTTTTCTTTGCCCATCACTGCTTTTAGCGGTAGGATTATTTATAAGTTTGTTTTCAATTATTAAAGTAGAGGAACTTCCACCATCTAAATTAACTGCATTAAAAGCTTTATATTTATACATAATTTCTACTAAATCTTTTATACTTGCCCCAAAACTATTCAATTGTCTTCCTTCAATTACTAAAAATAAAACTATTCCATCTTGTCTTTGACCAATTGCGGTTCTAGGTGCAAGACCACTACCTCCATTACCTTCAATTTTAGATTTTTTCCCATCCATTATAAGAAATGGTCCATATTCCAATCCTTCTTTTATACCTAATTCTAAGGCTTTAGTATAATTCATTTTTCCAAGAATAAGCTTTCCTTCGGAAGTAAACCCAAAAATTCCTCCCCCAACATCAGGGCTTCCTCCATCAAAAGTAAGTTTTCCATTTTGAATAACTGCCCCGAGTGGGATTGCGCCATTACTATCCCAATTTAAATCTTTAAAACCTGCACCATTTATTGTTATTAAAGCATTATTATTTGTTGCGATAGTAGTTGGTAATTCACCATCTTCATTTAGTTTACTTGAAGTAACTACTTTGATTCTTGTGGGGTCATAAATAACTACGAGATATCCTGAATACGTTTTTTCTTTTATCTTAATTAATTTATACAAATCATTATCGTTATCTTTTTCTAAAATTTGTCTTTCAATTTCATCATCGTATTCATCTAAATCATCATACTTCTTAATTTCTATTAAATCTGGGTTAGAAATTTCTCCACTTTCAATTACTTTATGTTTTTTTAATACCTCATTTATTGTTTCATCATCATAGAAAAAAGTTGCTAGATATTGATGATTCATGGTAGACATTGCGGTCGTTATTAATAATTCTCTAAAATAATTTATCGGACCATATAGTAAAAAAATTATAAATATAATTAATGTTATAAAACTTCCTAAAATAGATAAAATAATTTTTTTCTTTTTGCTCATTTTTTTCATAAAACCAATCCCTGTAATAAAAAATTAATATTTCACTAAAAATTATAACACATATTAATAATTTATTGAATTGGTAATCAAATTATAGATAGCAAAACCTCCTAAAAAGGAGGCTCTATCTTATTCTATGATTGTTTTTTGATTACTTGGTTGAATTTGTATATATGTATTCCCATCATTAACTTCGATTTCATTTCCATCTAAATCCATATATTTTGTTTTAGAAGACCTACTAGTTTTTTCATAAGTTATAGGTATCGCATATCCATTAGTTATATAATAACCTTCCCCACTTCCTATATTTTCTAGTTCTTGTCTTCCTTTATCTTCTACATCTGGCATTGCATAATTATTAACATTGTATACTATTATATTTTTTACAGTATACTGTTCATTAGTATTTCTATCTACGTGACTAGTACCATTCATACTTCTTTTATAAACTTTATTTTCACTATCATATTCATAGCTTGTAGTTTGAAAGTTTGAATATTTTATAGTTATACTGTTTGCGACAATCGCATCTTCTTTGCTAGATAAATCAATTTCATCTACATTATAGTTGAGTAAAGTGTCTGTTACTTTTTTATCATAACCATTTTTTCTCATTTGTTCTCTAATTTTACTCATAGAAGTAAATGCATTATGAGGCGCTTTGGTTATTGTACTATCTCTCCAAAACATTCCTCCAGGATTAGTTAATCCATTTAAATTATTTATATTTAAACTTTTAATATCACTCTGTGCTTGAGGACTCCATCCATAATGCACTAATGCTGTATCATTTTCTAAAGCGTAATCTATAAAATAGTGTCTTACACTTCTAACAGGTCCAATCATTTTAGTATCGACATCTTTAAATAAAGCAAATAATCTAGTATAACCACCTTCGACAATTATTTCATAAACTAAGTATGCATCATTAAGCCCTGCTTGAGGTCTAGCCGCACCAATATTATCTATTAGTACGCCTACAGGTCTAGTATCAGAATCTAAATCAATTATTTTTAATTTCTTTTCAGGTTCTATAATTTTATCTTTTACTTTATCAAAAAAACCGTTATCAAATAATTTTTTGATTCCAAATCCTAAACCTAATAATAGTACAAGTACAACTAAAATCAATATTTCTTTATTTTTTTTAGATTTCTTTCGTTTCTTCAAACTCACATGACCACATCCTTATAATTAATTATACTATGTATTTTTAATTTAATTAAAAAAATTTAATTATTTTATATTAAAAGATGTTTAGTTATGTAAAGTTTTAAAAATTTGACAAATAATGAAATTTAATCTTGAATACAAGCATTTAAAAGTTTTACTACTTCATCAAAATCATCATTAGAAGATTTTTCTACAAATTTAAAACTTCTAACTTCATAATCTATACTTCTAATATGTTCACATAAAACAGAACCTTTTATTTTTTTTGTGTCTCTTAATGTATAATGTGTTGGAAATTCTTTAATATTTGATATTATTGGACAAACAATTACCATTTTGGTATTTATATTAAATACATTATTGCTAATAACAATTGCGGGTCTATATCCTGCTTGCTCATGCCCTTTAATGGGATTAAAATTTAAAAAAACAATGTCACCTTGCTTTGGAATATATTTCTTTACCATATTTCTTTACCTTTTGGTTCATCCCATTCAAAGTCTTTACATAAATTATGACCCTTATATGATTTAAAACGCTCTTCTAAAGATATTTTTTCTTCTTTTATTTTAGTAATTATTATTTTATTATTTTCTTCTTTAATATTTACTTTATCATTTGTTTTCAGTTTTAAAGATTTTAATATACTGCTCGGTATTCTTATACCATCAGAATTTCCCCATTTTTGAAGTTTTGCTTCCATATTACCATCTCCATTCATATATAGTATATACAATGTTTAAACGTTTGTCAATTGTATTCGTTATTATTTTACTTCTTTTATAAAAATTTATTACTTCAGTAATTTTAAATATTTCTCATAATTATAAAATATTTGTAAATTATAAAAATAGATAAGTGTGGTGAGATAATCATGGAAAAGCTAGATAAAAGTATAGACACTATAATTGATAAAGTTAATATGATAACAGGAAAAAGTCCCGATATAACAATCAAAAAGATACAAATATCAAATACTTATATGGCTACTATATACATTGAAACTATTTCAGATAGTGAACAAATAAATAATTTTATTTTAAAAACTGTGGAAAAAGAAATAATATACGATAAAAAAATTAATAGTAAAAATATTTTAGATGTAATGTTTAACTCTATATCTGGCGCGAGCATGAAAAAGATAAGCACTTATGAAGATTTAATTTTTTATCTTTATAATGGTTTTGGAATAGTTATTATGGATGGACCTTGTGAAGCCATCGTAGTTGAAACAAGAAGAAATTTATCTAGAGGAGTTAGTGAGGCTACTAGTGAAGCTATAGTCAGAGGTCCTAAAGATGGATTTACCGAAAATATAATATTAAATATCGGATTGATACGTAGAAGAATCAAAGATTCAAAATTATGGGTACACGAAGTATATGTAGGAAGAAGAAGTATAACAAAGATTGGGATTGCATACATGAAAGATATAGCTTCCAAAAGTCTTGTCGATGAAGTAATTAAAAGAATCGAAAAAATAGATATAGACGCAATTATAGATAGTGGATATTTAAGGGAACTTATTGAAAAAGATAGTAAATCTAATTTTCCTACGGTTATGAGTACTGAAAGACCTGATAGAGCTAGTCAGGCATTATTGGAAGGAAAAGTTGTAGTAATAGTTGATAATACACCTTTTGTTTTGATAATTCCTACATTTTTCGTAGATTTTTTTCATACACCTGAAGATTATTACCAAAAAGCCTCAAATATATCTTTTATAAGAATAATAAGATTTTTAGCTTTTATTATTTCAATAGTAACACCTGCCTATTATGTTGCGGTTACAACATATAACTATTCTTCAATACCTACGGGACTTCTCTTAAATTTTGCAACCCAACGTCAAGGAGTTCCTTTTCCTGCATTTGTAGAGGCCATGATAATGATGACAACTTTTGAAATTTTGAAAGAAAGTGACATCAGACTTCCAAAAGTTGCAGGTAGTGCGATTTCAATTTTAGGTGGTTTAATTTTGGGAGATGCTGCAGTATCTGCTGGTATAGTTTCTCCTATTATGGTTATTGTAATTTCTGTAACTGCAATTTCAAGTTTAGTATTTTCTTCTATTGATGTTATAAGTGCGATTAGAACTTGGAGAATTGTATTCTTGATTAGTGCTGCTTTTTTTGGAATATACGGAATCATTTTAATTGGAATTTATTTTTTAATAAAATTATGTAGCATAAAATCATTTGGGAAACCTTTTCTATTTCCTTTCGCACCATTTAATCTTAAAGAACAGAAAGATAGTATTTTAAGATTTTCTAAAGATAAGCTTTATACACGTAATCCCCTAACTGCAAAAAGAAACTTAATAAGAATGTCAAAAAATAATGAAGGTGATATAAAATGAAAAGAATAATTATAGCTATATCATTACTTTCAATATTTTTATGCGGATGTCAAGGTAAAGAAGAGATTAATAATTTATCTATAGTAAATGCGATAGGAATCGAAGTAAATGATAATAATGAATTTGATATTTCAATTCAAATATTAGATACAACAAAAAATAATACTGATGAACAAGAAAATTTAAAAAAAACAATAGTATATACTTCACAAGGTAGCAATATTTCTGAAGCACTTAGTGGGACCACTTTGAAATCTCCTAAAAGACTATATTTAGGACATTTAAGTTTATTAGTGGTTGGAGAAGAACTTGCAAAAGAAAATATAGATAGAATAACTGATTTTTTCTTGCGAAATAATAAAGTAAGTAAAAACTTTTCTGTTATGATTTCTAAAGAAACAAGTCCTAAAGAAATTTTAGAGCAATTAGAAGGCGAAAATAGTTTTCCTACGGGTAATATATTAGGAAGTGTCGAGGTATCTAGTATTTTAGAAGGTAATTCAAGCAATGTTAAATTTACTAAGTTTATGCAAGATTTAGTTAGTGAAGGAAAAAATCCTGTATTACCTGCTATTAAAAAAGTAGATGAGAATGATAATAAACTTATAATTGATGATATTGGAGTTTTTAAGGATAATAAGCTTGTAGGATATCTTAGTAATAATGAAAATATTGGATATAATTTTATAACAGATAATATTAAAAGTACTACAATTGATTATAAATGTGATGATGAAAACTATATAAGTATAAATATAACAAAATCTAGTACTGAAATGAAAAGTAAAATTTCTAACGACAAACCCATAATTGATTTAAAAGTAAAGGCAAATGCTAGTATAAGTGAAGTTAATTGTCCTAAGGGTGCAAAAGATTTAAATAAAGTAAAAAAAGAAACTGAAAAAAGAATTGAAAAAATAATACAGGAAGTTATTAATAAAACTAAAGAAGATATTAATAGTGATATTTTTGGATTTGGTAAAGAAAT
>CALVYE010000032.1 GCA_944372025.1 uncultured Bacilli bacterium
ATTTATATCGAGATTTTCTTCTTAATATCTTTTTTTATCTAGTATTACTAGTTTTCCATAAAACTTTTCACACTATCTCTTTAATTGCTTCAAATCTATTAATAGTTATACCATTTTCCATAAATTTATCTTCATATTCGGTAGTAACATTATCTATGTTTTCATTCTTCAAATCTAAAGTAATTTTTTTAAATTTGTAGCCATATTGACTTAAAGTTTCTAGAGAATATGCAAAAAGCTTCTTATTGTCGGTTTTCATAAATATTTCTCTTTGAGTTTTAAATATATTATCATATATTTTTAAAAACTCAGGACTTGTAAGTCTTCTTTTTTCATGTTTGCTTTTTGGCCATGGATCTGAAAAATTTAAATATATTCTACTTATTTCATGATTAAAAACTTTATCTAATTCTTTAGCATCCATTCTTATAAGTTTTAAATTAGGTATTTCTTTTTCTTCTAGTTTCTGAACAGCTCTTACAATTACACTATCAAATTTTTCGATACCAATAAAATTAACATCAGGATTTTTAATGGCTATTTCGCTTATAAATTTTCCTTTTCCCATTCCTATTTCTATATGTATTTCATTATCATTATTAAATATTTTATTCCAATTTCCTTTATTTTCAAAAGGATTTAAAATAATATATTTGGAATTTTCGATTATAGTTTTGCTTCCTTTAACATTTCTAAGTCGCATTTACATCACCAAAAATATTTTACAATAGCCCAGTCATTTTGTAAACTTATTACATATAATTTAATGTAAGAAAAAGGAGGACATTAGTCTATGAAAAAAGATAGAGATATGTATTTTGAAAATCAAAATCAAGGATATTTTACTAATCCTGGTATGATGAATCCTATGATGCCAAACGGTTCTATGTATTCAAATGGCATGATGCAGATGGGACCAAATACAGGTTATGGTAATATGAATTATCCACAAGCTTTTCCTAATTATCCTAATAATCAAATGTATAATCCAAATGGGTCTTTTGGTTCTATAGAGCAACGAATTAATAGAATGGAAAGACAAATAAAAAGATTAGATTCTAGAGTTGCACGTTTAGAAAGTAAATGTAATATAAATACTAGTAATTATCAAAGCACTAACGATGGTTACAATATAAATGAAAATGATATGTATATGCTTTAATGCGAAATACTCAAAAATATTTGGGTATTTTTAACTATTAATAATATATATCATAAACTATTATTAGGGGGTATAAGAATGAATGATGAGTTAAGAGTTGTTATAGATGCTGGACACGGAGGAAATGATCCTGGTGCGATTGGGAATAATTTTCAAGAAAAAGATTTAACTTTGGAAATTTCCAAATATATGTATGATAAATTTAGAGATGCAGGGATTCCTGTAACTTTAATAAGAAATACTGATGAGACTATCTCACCTACAGAACGTGTTAAAAGAGTTTTAGAGTCATATGGTAATGATCCAAATGTTGTAGTTATATCTAATCATATGAATTCAGGTGATCCTAATTCTGAGACTGCTGTTGGAGCAGAAGTTATATATGCATTAAGAAATGATGAGGTTCTTGCTAAAAATATTTTGGATGAATTAGCAAATGAAGGTCAAATAATAAGGAAACATTATCAAAGAACTTTAAGTAGTAATCCAAGTAAAGACTACTATTTTATTTTAAGGGATACAGGAAATACTACACCTGTTTTGATTGAGTATGGATTTATTAGTAATAAAGAAGATATAAATAGAGTTGCTGGTAATTTAGAAAATTATGCTGATGCAGTTGTTCGTGCGGTTCTTAAAACTTATAATAGAAATGGTGTTCAAAATGATGATAATATTTATACTATTAAAAGTGGAGACAGTTTATGGAGTATTGCTAATAAATATGGGACAAATGTTAGTGAATTAAAAGCTTTAAATAATATGCAAAACAATATGTTGACTATCGGTCAAACTTTAAAAATTCCAGATAATTCTTCTAACGAAATATATATTGTAAGACCTGGAGATAACTTATGGGAGATTGCAAGAAGGTTTAATACAACAGTCCAAACTTTAAGAGCAATCAACAATATTAGCTCTGATAATTTAAGTATCGGGCAAAAACTTATTATTCCAAAATAAAAAAATAAGAATTTAAATTTTCTTATTTTTTATTTTGAATTTGTTTAATATAGTTACTTATTATCAATTCTTTTTTACATATTTTTTCAAAAGCATATAAAACGCTGAAAGCACAACTTCCTAAGAAAGCTACTATCATATCTGTCATAGTATCATTTACTCCTGTTGTCAATACTCTTTGAGCATCTCTATCAAAAATATTATCATTTGTAAATTCAAATATTTCCCACAATAAAGCTACTGTAGATGTAATTGCGATAATATAGATTATATTGAAAGCTATAGATTTATTGTCATATTTTTTGAGTTTAACAAGTAAAATGACTGCTAAAAATGAGGTCATTATTCCCGATAAAGTATGCATAAGTTTATCATAAATTGGAAATCTATAATACAGATCTATTATTGTACCTAGAAAATGTGCGAAAAAAACAAAAAGTAAGTATAGACATATAGTTGCATCATCTAGTTTTAATTTAAAAAGTTTTTTCAAAATATATGGTAATAACATTACGGGTATTATTGAAAAAACTATCAAATATTTATATAGTGTTCTTTCAATATTTCCAAAAAATGCTATGTAGAGTGTTATTAATGAAACTACTGTTATTAGGATATAATTAAATTTCTTTATATTTTTCATGTGTCTTCCTCACAATCTTTCTATGTATATTTTAGCATATCTACCTCTTATATTCAATTTATATATTTCAAATATTTTTTTATAAATAGTTCTTTGTGAAAAATCACTTCAAAATAATAACACATACAAAAAACAATAGAACCTATCAAAGCTACTAATAAGTCATACATAGTGTCGTCTACTCCAGTTGTTTTGACACTTTGTTCATCTTTACCCAAAAATTTATCATCTGCAAATTCTAAAAATTCCCAAAGAATAGCAATTGTCATAGAAAAATATATGCAAAATAAAATATTGAACCACTTATCCTCTTCTCTATATTTCTTTGATTGTTTTAAGATGAATAAGGCAAAGAAACATGTTACTAAGCCCGAAACTCCATGTATAATTTTATCGTAACCAACAAGTTTGTGATAAATATTAAACACATACCCTAAATAATATGCAAAGAACATGAATAATATGATAATTGTTTCTAAAATATATCTAAATTTAATCTTAAAGAGTTTTCTTAAGATTGTAGGAATAAAAACGATAGGAATAATTATTAAGGCTTTTAAAGATGTAGTAGTATCACCTTTAAAAATATTTATAAGACTTACAGTAAGTGCAAAAATTAAAATAAGTATAATAATTATAATATTTGCACGTTTAATTTTTTTCATAAAAAATCACCCTATAAATATTATCTGCGTTATTTATAGGGTTATTCTATTTTACTTTAGGGTTGTTTTCCAATATAAGCTAAGATTCCACCATCTACATACAATATATGTCCATTTACAAAATTAGAAGCATCTGATGCTAAAAATATTGCAGGGCCTGTAAGATCTTCTTGAGTTCCCCAACGTTCAGCTGGAGTTTTAGATATTATAAAACTATCAAAAGGATGTTTAGATCCATCAGGTTGTATTTCTCTTAATGGTGCGGTTTGAGGTGTAGCTATGTATCCAGGTCCTATTCCATTACATTGAATATTATATTTTCCATATTCGCTTGCGATGTTTTTAGTTAGCATTTTTAATCCACCTTTTGCCGCTGCATAAGCACTTACAGTTTCACGTCCTAATTCACTCATCATAGAACAGATATTAATAATTTTTCCATGACCTTTTTTAATCATACCGGGTATTACGGCTTTTGAAACAATGAATGGCCCATTTAAATCTACATCTATGACTTTTCTAAAATCTTCTACAGACATATCACACATTGGAATACGTTTAATAATTCCTGCATTATTAACTAGAATATCAATTGTTCCTATTTCTTTTTCAATTGTATTAATTAGTTCTTTTACTTGTATTTCATCGGTAACATCACATACATAACCATATGCTTTTATTCCAAGTTCATTATAAGCTTTTATTCCCTTATCTACTAATTCTTGATTTATATCATTAAAAATTATAGTTGCACCTGCTTTAGAAAATGAGCTAGCAATTGCAAATCCTATTCCATATGAAGCACCTGTTACAAGTGCGATTTTACCTTTTAAAGAAAATTGATCCATTTATATTCCTCCTTAAATTTTAGATTTATTTTTTTCCATTTCTTTTTTTATCCATGTAATTATTAAATTGACTATATAATTAACTTCTTGATCGTTTAATTTTTTATTGGGTTTTATTTTATGCCATTTATATAAACATTGCCTACAGCACGTAGCCGTTGCATGTTGTGCGATAAAAACAGGATGACCACGCATCGGTGTTTGTTTTCCATCGTTTGGAATAAAAGATGGCGCTAAACGTTTATTTATAAAATCATATGCGTGCTTAGATATAGTATTTAGTCCTTTTTCATTTATATAATCAATTTCTTTTTTTCTTAATTTAAAGCTACTTCTAAATTTTGATTTTGATAAATCATTTAGTTTTTTAAATATTAATTGATCATACATATTATTTTTATTTTCCAAATTTATTATATTTAAATAAGTCTGATAATTATAGTCAGACTTATTTTTTAAATTACCTATTTGGATCAACTAATATTTTAACTACATCAGAAGTACCTGAAGTTAATTTCTCATATGAACTTTGAACTTGATCTAATCCTACAATTTCATCTACAAATTTTTTTACTTCGATTTGCTTATTTGCCATTAAATCAATACAAGTTTTAAATTCTTCTTTAGTGTAAGCAATCGCTCCTTTAACTGTAAGTTCTCTCATAACTGCAACAACTGTAGGAATTGTAACAGGGTCTAAAGAAACTCCAACTAAAATAACACTTCCTCCTGGTTTTACTGTAACAAGAGCACTACTAACTGCACTAGAGTTACCACAACATTCAATAATGATATCGAATCCTCCATTTGTTTTTTCTGTTACAGTTTCCATAAACTTAGGATCTTTAGCATCTATCCATTCATCGGCCACTCCTAAATCTACAGCTTTTCTACCACGTCCTTCATTAGTTTCGGAAACTACTACATAGCTTGCTCCTTCTTTTTTAGCAAACATAGCAGAAACTAGTCCAATTATTCCTCCACCTATAACTAAGACTTTATCTCCTACTTTGATGTCTGCTAGATGAATTGCATGTAATCCAACTGCAGTTGGTTCTACCATTGCTACTTCATCATCACTAACACTATCTGGAACTTTTATTACCATGTCAGATCTTATTGCCATTTTAGGCGCTAAAGCACCTGGATTAGTTAAAGAAAGTCCTGTTGCATTTGCCCATGTTTCAGGACAATATTGAGGATTACCTGTTAAACATGCTTCACATTTACCACATGGAGATATTGGTAGTGCGGTAACACGATCTCCTATTTTTAAATCTTCTCTATCACCAGGATTTGTAACAACACCACAATATTCGTGTCCCATTACTAATCCAATTGGTGAACCTGCTACCCAATAATGAATATCAGATCCACATATACCAGTTTTTTTAACATCTATTATAACTTCTCCATTTTTAGAAGTTGGTTCTGGTATTTCTTTTATTTCAAATTCTTTTGTGCCTTTAATTGCTACACATTTCATTTTACCACCTATCTTTCCCAAAATAAGTATACCATATACTAGAAAAAATTGTTTACATAAATTTTTGATATTATTATACTAGTATAACTTAAATGAATTATTTTAAAATTTTATTCTTATTTTGAAAAAAATTTGAGTTATTAAACATATCATGATATAATAGCATTCAATAAAAAAGGAGTGAATTCAAAATGAAAGATACAAAATTTACTGTTTGGTTTAAGTATATGATGGTTAGTAGAGGAATGTCTTATAGAGCACTCGGAGCAAAAACGGGATATTCAGCAACATATATATGTGATTTAATTCATGGAAACAGACAACCAACAGAAAGTATCGCGTTAAATTTTATCAAATGTTTTAATCTTAATAATGAAGAACAAAGAATTCTTTATGATTGTGTAGCAGAATCTATTGATAAAATACCCTACGACGTAGAAAAGTTTTTAAAAAATAATCCTGATGTGTTATTACAAGTTATTGAAGAAATGAATAATAGAAAATTAGATGGAAAAAATAAAAAGTTAAATAAGTAATATTCTGTTTATTTTCTATTAAAACGTAGTCATTATGTAATTAGAAAATAACAATACACAGCTAATTATATAATAAATAATGTTAATGAAAAATTATTAACATTATTTATTTTTTATATCATATACTAGTAGATAAAAAAATATAACTCAAGTCAAATTTAATCTAACAGTTAGTGATTTTCAACAATGTATTACCTATTATAAAACTATTACAAGAACTTCATTATTTTTCGTTGTTTTTAAAATTGCAGATGCATTGGGTACAAGTGTTGATGGTTTAGTAAATACAAATGATATTATTTCTAAATATTATCTTTTAAAAATAAACTACTTTTCATCAAAATTTATATGAAACCATATAAACAGTGATTGATATTGTATTTTAAAGGCAAATTTGTTTTTTTCGAGTTTTTGTACCCAATAACTTGGAGTAAAATGATAGATATTCTCTTCTTTCTCTATATCTAAAAATTCTACACCTTCAATATAGGGATTATCTAACAATATTTCTCCTTCTATAACATAATTATTTATATTTGTGGGAATTGTTGTAGACATCTTATTTAAAATTTTTAAATCTAAATTCAACATAAAATTAAAGTAATATCTTTCTTTATTTCTGTCCTCAGCACTAATAGAGAAATCTATTGTAGGACTAAAATTTTCTTTTGACCATATTTTCTTTCCATTTTCATATTTAAACTCAATATTTTGTATTTTATCAAACCAATATTTCAATTTTGCATTACTTAAATCTTCATTATTATAGCAAAAAACATAATCCATTATTTTTAAATCTATTTTAATTGGTTCACTTGGATTAACATTTCCTACTTTCGAATATCCAGATATTGTCATATTATTACCTCCTCTTATGATATTTTATTTCTATCATTATATGTTTTCTATAAATTCCAAGTGTATGAGTCAAACAATTTAAAATTAGTGTTAGTAGTCATAGTTACATTGTTATCCTTAACATATTTTTCTATTTCATCTTTAGAAATGTAACTTTTTGAATATGGAAGATTATCTTTACTAGAAATATATACATCTTTAATGCCACTTAAAAAAGGTATTCTATCATATATATATAAGCAATCTGCCATAAAGCTAATATAATTATCATAAGTTTTAGCTTTTTCACTAGTATAATTTTTTTCTATTTGTTCAATTAATATTGAACAGTCACCATCATCCCAATAGTCATCTTTATAGTTCTTAATACGTAAAGATAATATCCCATTGTCCTTTTTATATTCTACATCAACAATTATATAGTAAAAATTGTTATTTAATTTTATTCTTTTTTCTATATACATTTTTATTCTCCTTTATATTGATTATTTCAATTGTTTTCCTTTTTTGGCATTTAGAATCTTCATCAAATTGGATAAATAGATTAACATATTTAATTTATATATCAATTGAATTATATCATTTTTACCATTATCTTTATAGATTTAATCTAAACTTTGTTTTAAAATATTTTTATATATTTCTAGTCATTGGTGCTAATATTTTTATGTTAATAGATAGATTATTATTAAATAGTATGAAATGTGATTCCATAAATATTTTTTAATTAACATAATCAATCAAATTCTTAAAGTAAAGAAAAAAAGATTAATTAAAATTAACCTTTGTTTATTTGAAAGTCGATTAGTTCGACTAATTTTCTTATGGTGTCTAAGAGAGAGAAGTATAATAACTTTGTTTTAAATTATATTTTTTAGTTGTACCATCAAAATTACCAGCTAATGATTCATCAAGCCATACTATTCTATCCATATTATATTTTTCATATATAAACTTTGAAATAATAAGTGAAACGATTCATGAGCAAGAGTACAAAAACTATCATATATATTTGAAGATTAAGTAATATTTGAGTTTCACTTCAATATAAATATCCTTTAGCCCAACTAGGAGGATTAGATTTTGGATCTAATTTTTAAATTCTATTAAAAATTCTTCACGAGATACAAAAAATGATCCCTTTATTTTGTATCCATAATTTTCTTCTTTAAAAAATATAGAAATTTCTTTAATTTATCTGTAGAGTACTTTATAACTTCGTTTCCATATTCTTTTATTGAATAAGGTACAAATATTTTAAAAAAATCGTTTTCAATTATTATATATTTTTCCATTAAGCCTCACCCGAATATTGATTATGTCAATTTGCATGTGTATTTCTAAATTGTCATAAAATTAGTATAAATTATTGTTTCAAGAACAAATGTTTGCTATAATATATTCGGGAACATTTAATAGTTGGGTGCTACCTCTGTCTTTACAGATGGGAGGTGATGCTTGTGAGTAGGAAAGATTTTTTGATCTTTTCTTTAATCATTATCATCCTTTTACTTATAGCATTACTTTTTGTAATTCTAAAATAAAAGTGCACCTAACTCAAGCTTTGAATTAGGTGCTACACAAATTATTGGGTAACACTCAACACAGCAATATTGAATGTTCCTTAATATTTTATGAAGTTTTCTTCATCCATATACATAATAACACAAAAACGACTTTTTGACAAGTCGTTTTCTATTGTTACTCGAAAGTTCGAGTTTCCTATCAATCTGGTGCCACCTGTAAGAATCGAACTTACCATTGAGCCTTACCATGGCCCTGTTATACCACTTAACTAAGGTGGCAGTGATAACAAAATAATTGTATCATAATTCAGTAATTTTTAAAATGAATTTTTAATTTTTTAAAACATATTTAAAATATTTAAGATTTGTAGTAAAATTAATTTATGAATTTTAAGTCCTCGTAGCTCAGCAGGATAGAGCAATCGCCTCCTAAGCGATAGGTCGTTGGTTCGATTCCAATCGGGGACGCCATTTGAAAATAAAACTAGATAATATTGAATTTATCAATAAATATCTAGTTTTTTTGTTTTAATAAAATTTAATGCTTCATCTAAAATTTTAATATCTTCTTTATAAGTAATTATATTTTTGGCTTCGTTTTCATTTATCCACTCTATTTTTTGAACTTCTTCTAATTGTGGTTTTATTTCATTATTGATAGGTGTAGATAGAAAGTATACAACATCTTTCATTACATTCTCTTTTGGTGAATAAGTTGTTACATATCTAAATCCATCATAAATTTTTATATCTAAATTTGTTTCTTCTTTTACTTCTCTAATTGCAGTTTGATATTCAGTTTCACCAGTTTCCATATGACCTTTGGGAAAAGACCAATGCCCTTTATTATGTTTTATTAATAATATGTAGATGGATTTGTTTTCAAGTTTGTAAATAACTGATCCACAAGATTTTTCATATTTCATTTTTTATATCACAACTTTCTTTATTCTAAATTCAATTTTTTATTTAATACTACTGTAGTTATTACATAATATGCAACAAAGTAAATTATTTGAAGAATCATACCATAAAGGAAAATTTGTGTGAAAAATGAAGGTGTTACTGAATTAGTATTTACCATATCAATTGTATCTGGAAAAATAACAATAAATAGTCCTAAAGTTATTAAATTAAATATTTGTGCAACTGTATATATTATAAGTCCTGATACAAACGAATAAACAATTTTATTACTATTATGCATTTGACCAAATGCTAATGAAGTATATATAATTTGGATATAATTTAAGTAACCTAATAACATATATACAATCATAAATAATAAAACCACTATAAAATTATATCCTAAAGATTCGATAGAATTTTTTAAACCATTGAAAATATTTACTACTTCTTGGTTTGGAAAATATGAAATAATTAGTGCCAATATAATTATTAATACTGTTATTATCAAAAATATACCTGAATTTAGAATTTTAGATAATACAATGTTTGATTTTTTAACAGGTAAAGTATTAGTTAAATATCCTTCATCTTTTAAAATATTCGTGTAAAATCTTTTTATCGATACTATAAAAGTATATATAAAACTTCCAAAAATAAGCATTATATATAAAATGGTTAGAGTTCCTGCAGGAACTTTTAGAATCGAAAAGTGGTTAGCTGCTATACCTGATATTCTAATTAATATAGAAAAACCTATTAATATTAAATATAAGGGCATTAAATTTTTAAACATTGATTTAAAATCATATTTAATTAACTTATTTAGCATTTAAATTCCTCCCTAAATATAGCATCTATAGATTTTTTTCTTTCGTTTCTTAATTTGTCAGCGCTTTCATTCAAAATAATTTTTCCATCAGATATGAAAATAACATCATCGAGTACTTTTTCTACATCAGATATTAAGTGTGTAGAAATTATTATACTTGCATTATCATTAAAATTTTTTAAAATCGTATCTAATATATAATCTCTACTTGCAGGATCTACTCCGCCAATTGGTTCATCTAAAATATAGATATCTGCTTTTCTACTCATTACTAAAACTAATTGAACTTTTTCTTTAGTACCTTTAGACATGGTTTTCAATTTATCATCTTTATTTATATTCAACCTTTTTAAAAGTTCATATGCCTTTTTCTCATCAAAGTTATCATAAAAATCTTTAAAATATTCTATAGTTTCAGATATTTTCATGTCAAAATTTAAATATGTTCTTTCTGGTAAATAGGAAATAATCTTTTTGCTTTCAATACCAGGATTTTTTCCGTTTATTAATATTGTACCATTAGTAGGAACAAGCAAATCATTTATTAATTTAATTAGTGTAGTTTTGCCACTTCCATTAGGACCTAAAAGTCCATATATCTTTCCTTTATTAATTTTTAAATTAATGTTTTTTAACACTTCCCTTTTTCCATAATTTTTATACAAATTCTTACATTCAACTAATGTCATATTAAATTTCTCCTTTACTCTTTTTTAAATATTCTATAGCTTCATCATATGAAAAACCTAAATTATTCATATTTTCAAAAAATTGCTTTCCATACTTTAAGGCAAGTTCATTTTTGAGTTTTTCAAGTAATTTTTTATCAGTGGTAACAAACTTTCCACTTGTTCTTTGAGTATATAAAATTTTAGAATTTTCTAACTCATTTAAAGCTTTTTGCATAGTATTAGGATTAACATGCGTTTCAAATGCTAAATCTCTAACTGATGGTAATTTTTCACCAGCTTTAAATTTTCCTGATATGATAAGTATTTTTAATTGTTCAACAAGTTGTAAATATATAGGTCTTTCATTGTCAAATACCCAATTCAATAAATCATCTCCAATCTGTATTACTTGACTAATACAATAATATACCTATATTATATTTTTGTCAATAAAAAAATAGAGAAAAATTCTCTATTTTCTTAAGTTAATAAACAAAATTAACCATATATTTACTGCTGTACTTAATTGATAGCTAAATTTTCGTGTAAATTCGTAAACACTAACACTTGTATCTACCATATTTACTACCCATGATTCTAAATATTTAGGTATTTTAAACCCAATAGGAAACATATGGGTTCTAATTATATCTTTTTCTTTTTCAGATAAATAAAATAATTTATTTGCATTAACAAGTGCATCTTCAGGATGACCTATTGAAAATAATTTTACTTTATCTTTCATCTTTTTATAATCTTTAGTAGTATCTAAATAAAAATCATGTAATAAACCTGCTCGTGCAGTCTCTTTGAAATCTAATTTTAAAGCCTTTGATATTTTATAAGAAAAATATGATACTCTTAAAGAGTGATCTAATCTTGTTTCTCCATGATGTGCGATTGTAGATAGTTCATTAAATTCTTTATTATTTAAAATATCTTTTACAAGATAGCTATACTCATCGTCTTTTATATGAAAACTCATTTGTTCACCTCGTTAGCTAATACATTATATCATATTTTTTAATATTTTAGAATTATATTAGCATAATTTTTTTGAAAACTATTTAACATTAATTTAATATTTAAATAAGACTATATAATAATAGTACATTTGGCATAAAAAGTCAAGATTGATTAATGTCGAAACATATATATATATTAGTGTAAAATAGATATGATTTAAAAATAAAAACCCTTGAAAAACAAGGGTTAAATTTCATATTGGTGACCCGTACGGGATTCGAACCCGTGAATGCATGCGTGAAAGGCATGTGTGTTAAGCCAC
>CALVYE010000033.1 GCA_944372025.1 uncultured Bacilli bacterium
CTATTGTTTTACTTTCATTGTAGCATGGTATTAATACTGCTATTTTTTTCTTTGTTTTCATTTTTCTATACTCCTATCTTTATCATTCATAATATTTAAAAACATTGCGATTATTATTGGAATTGAAAAAACATAAGGCATTGCATACCTAAAATATGTATTAACTGGAGATGCTATACAAACTAAAACTAGAGATATAACAGGTGTCAAGTAAATTAAATATTTGTACATCTTTTTATATATTAAAAATACAAAAATTATCATACAAATCCAAACACTAGATGCTATGTTGACAACGTTTCCTATTACAGGGATATAAGGTATAACTTCTCCATAAGAACTAAGTACAGTTCTAACAGGTTTTAGTGAATTATAATGATAATCTATACCTGCTTCCTCTAATCTTTTATCATATTTATAATAGAAATACCAATTCTTAGCATCTGGATAAAAATATCCATAAGTATTATTTATTGTCGCTTCTAAGTATACTGTAGGATGTTTTAGAAATTGTTTAAACCATACTCTAAAATATTCTTTTAAATCTTCATCAGTCGCATACTTGTTATACTCATTCTTAACTGCATCAGATTTTTCAGGTTCATATCTAGAAGCAAGTGTATCGTATCCTAAAATCTTGTCTATAGCTTGCTTTTCATCGTAAGTTACCTCATCATCATATTCTTTAACATAACGAGCAGTTTGCTGAAAAGGTATAGATAACATCTCTCTAATACTTCCTGGAGTAACTTTAAATGCTGGAAGTAAAATTTTATTATATCCTTCAAATATTAATATAGGTATTATCAATACACCTAAAATTCTCCATCTATTTTTCTTATCAATAAATAATAAAAATGGGAATGACATTACTATTAAATAAATACCATTGTTTCTACATAACATTATAAGTAGCATTAAAATGATAAGTATAATCATTTTTTTAATACTGTATTTTTCTTTAGAAAATTTTATTAAATCAAATAAAAGCATTATATAAAACATAACAAATATTGAAAACATAACATCTTTTACTAAAGACATTGAGTAAAATGGAAAAACAGGTATAAAAGCATATATAGATAATGTTAATATTCTAAGCCAAAATGGAGTATTTAATTTTTTCATATAACATATAGTACATGCTAAAACAGAGATTAATAAAGTTATTTGAATCATACTAAAAATAAATATACCAAAATTAGCAGATCCCAACATCATTCCAAGTTTTACGCATCCACCAAGTAAAAGAGTATGCATAACAGGGTGATGATTAGTAATTCCCACACTTTCATCTAACATTATTACGTATTCTCTATATTGAGTATCAAGACCAAAAAATTGTTTTATTTGATTACTTGGATCTGGAGATAAAATTCCTGGATAAAAAGCTATAATATAAGGTAACCAACAAATAAGTAAAATTATAAAAGTACTTATAAAAGGATGTTCTACAAAAATATAATTTAGTATTTTATTGTTCTTTGCGTGTGTTTGAATAAAGGAATTATTATTTACAAACTCATAAATAAAATAAATTCCTCTATAAAATAGAAAATAAAATCCTAGAAGTATTACTATAGATATCAAAAATAAAGGAATACTTCCAAAAATAAAATCCCAGCTATTTATTTCATTATAACTATTACCAACAATCATAAATATACTAAATAATATTGATAAAATATTAAACCAAACAATATTTTTTTTGCCTTTAAAATAGAATGATTTAAAAAATAAGAAAATTGCTATTCCTATAATTAGTAATCCAAGAGTTCCTACTTTTGTAGGGGTATCAATATCTATTATTTTGTCTACACTGTTTATATCCAAAGTTAATGAAATAGTTGTAATAATAGACATTAAACCTAAGATTATGAGTTTTATATATTTATTATTTTTAAGTTTATTTAAAAACATAAATTACACCTGCTCTTTGACAAAAATATTATAGCATAAATTTTTAAGTATTCAAATTTTTGTCATTGTTTAAAGTTATATTTAATAAAATTTAATAACGAATTTAAATATTAAATTTTTATAAGGCGGTGAAAAAATGAAAAATATTATAAAAACTTTATTTATATTATTTTTCTGTTTTTTTATTACAGCATGTAATGAAAAAAAATTAATATGCACCAAATCTGCAACTGAAAATGGAATAACAACAAAAGAAAATGTAGAAGTAATTTTTAAGAAAGATAAGCCCATAAATACAAATATGGTAATGAAAATGAATTTTAACAGTAATACAAAAAGCCAAATAGATACAACGTATAACTCATTTAAAACCTTATCCAATAAATTTAATGAAACTAAAGGTGTTGAAATATCAATAAAAAAAGAAAATGATATTATTAAATTTTCTATGAATGTAGATTTTAAGGAAGTTAAAAATTCAAAGGATTTAGGGTTAGAATTTTCTGAAAAAGATAATTATGTTAATATTAGAGATAACTTTAAAAATGATGGATATATATGTGATTAATTTAACATTTTATTTTAAGAAAAGCTAAAAATTATCATTAAAAAGAATAAGAAAAAATAATTAGGGAAAAAAGGAAAAGTTTAAAAGAAAATAAAATTATAAATTTTTTTCTTCTCAAAATAACAAATTTTATATCACGACAAAAAGACCATTTTACAGGTCAAAAAATTTTTTCAAAAATAGGTTAAATCAAAAAGAAAGTTCCCTGTGCTAGAAAAATTATAATTTTTTAAGACTAACTTCCCATATATAATTTTACGGGAACTTACTTTTTAAATTAACTGATTATATTAATTATTATAATTATGATAGAATTAGAGTAAAATTAAAAGGACTGTCACCCATAAATTACAGGTTACAATCCTCTAATTAGAAACTATTTATAAACTGTCCAACTTTTGGCGTTCAGTTCAATAGTACTTACTACTATCTACTTACTTTTTTTAAGGTTTACTATATTAAAGTATAACTTATTCACATGACATAACGCCATCAGCAGTTGTTTCTTTTTTTATTTCATCGTATGTTTTCGTTGTATAATCATTTACACCATATTTATCCATTGTTTCTTTTGTAATTTTTTCAAAATCTATTTCCATGCTTACAGTAAAGGTATAATTTTTATCATCTGCACTTACTGTTCTTTTAAATCCTATTTCTTCAACTGGTTGATTTTGTTCAGTAAATTGAGTCTTAAATGTATCCCAAACAGAAGATAAATTACTAACTGTAATATCCCTAAATTCTACATCTATCTTAGCTTTAGTTAACTTGTCATTTTCAAAAGTATACTCAACATTACTAGCAGCACTCATATTATTTCCTGGACTAACTCCACTACAAGTTAATACTTTCGTATCATTTTTTCCACATCCCGTAATTACAAACACAACAAATAAAGAAACTATTAAAAAATGCATTTTTTTCATACAAAAATACTCCTTTCAAGTATATAATAACATAATATTAAAAATACTTTGTGTATTTATTGAAAAAAAATACAATTAAATAAAATCTTATACATTTACTTTACAATATATTTCAAAGTGTTTTTTATTTTTATAATTTGTCTTTTATTTAATGTAGAATTTTTTTGATGAACTCTATATTAGGTTCTCCAATCAAAAGCCTGTTTTATCATTAGAATAGACTTTAAATAATTCTGCTTCTCTTTCTATAACTTTTTCTAATACTTCTATTTTTATATCTTGATTTTTCATTTGTTACAATTATTTCATATTCATTTGTACCTAGTTCATATCTTGTAGATGCTTCTGTTTCTTTTAAAATATATTTTGTATTAAATTTTAGTATTCTATCTGTTTTAAATTTTCCATTTTCATCAGTAGTTAAATATGCAACATGTTGTTTTTGCATATCTAAAATTTCATATTTTGCACTTTTTAAAGTTGTATTTCCTTGAGCTACATTAGTACCTGTATCTTTATCTAGTTTATTTATCTCTACACTACCACCATTAGCTTTTAAATCTATTTTAAATACTACAGGATCACCAATATTAAAAGTTGCTAAATTTTGTTAACCTTCTTTAATATATATATCAAACTTGTTTCTAGATTTAAATTCTTTTTTTCAAAAGAAATAGATACATTTTTAGAAGATTAATTATATATTTCTAAATCGTTACCGTTGATTCTAACATTATCAGCATTACTAGATATTATTTGATAATTTTGTAATACGTTATTATAGTCTTTAATATAACATTCCCAACATCTATGTCTATAATTTCATTGCTAAAAAAAGAAGTTAATTGACTCTTCTACATCAGGTATCTCATGTAAATCTTTATTGTTCATTCTTTTTTATTGAAAATTTTTAAAAAAACTTGAATATTGCCTAATTTTATTGTATAATCAATTTGTTTCCAAACAAATTATGTCCCAGTAGCTCAGCTGGATAGAGCATGCGCCTTCTAAGCGCACGGTCAGGGGTTCGAATCCCTTCTGGGACACCAGGTTGATATAAAACTCGAGCTTTTATCTTTTCAAAAGTTTCGAGTTTTTATATGGATTTAATGTATTTATTTCATTTTTTTACATATAATAATATAAAGAACTTGACGTACATTTAAAAGTACGTTATAATGTAACCGAGGTGAAAAATATGAATACTATAAATATAACTAATGCTAGAAAAAATTTATTTCAATTGGTTTCTGATGTAAACAAAGGTTTTAATCCAGTTAATATTATCAATAACAAAGGAGAAAACGCAATACTTTTATCAGAAAGTGATTGGAGAGATATAGAAGAGACTATTTATTTGAACTCTATCCCTGGTTTTGTAGAATCTATTAATGAGGCTAGGACAGAAGATAAAAGTAAGTGTAGTGTTTATAAAAAAGGTGAAGAATGGTAGAATATAAAATAATATTTTCAAAATTAGCAGATAAAGATAAAAAACTTTTAAAACAAGCGGGACTTGAAGCTAAAGCAAAGGAACTACTAGATTTGATTTCAATTAATCCGTATCAAACTCCACCAACATATGAAAAGCTTAAAGGTAACCTAACTGGATGTTGTTCTAGAAGAATAAGCTACCAACACAGATTAGTATATGTAATAGATGAAAACAAAAAAGAAATATTCGTCTTGAGAATGTGGACACATTATGATAAATTATAAGGATACTTATAGAAATTAATCTTTCAACATATATAACAATAACTCTCATAACAAATTGATATAAAAACGCTTAATAAAAGGCGTTTTTATTTTTGTCATAATTGATGAGATTATAATAGTTAAACCCTATTTCCATGTACGAGAAATAGGGTCTATAACAATTATTATTAATTAAATAAACTATAAGCAGTATTAGGTCCTAAAATTCCATCTACTTTTAATCCTTTATCTTTTTGATATTGTGTTACACATGCTTTCATACCAGGTCCATATGAACCATCTAGTCCGTTTGGATTATATCCTTTTATATATAACATTGCTTGACATAACCAAGTAATATTACCTGTAACTCCTTGTTTAAGATCATAAAATGCTTTTTTTGTTGCTGATCCAAAACTTCCATCAATAACAAGACTGCTTCCATATTGTTTATTCATCTCATATTGTAATGCCATTATAATATGTTTTCTTGTATCAGGCCCAGCTGAATTATCTTCTGCTATTGTTCCTAGTATTGACCCAAATTTTGAATTGTATTCTTTTTGAATATCTAATATTGTTATTGGAGATGCAACATTATCTATTTCTTTTGAAAATCCATTCAATCCAGCATTTTTTATAATTGTAGGAAAATCTTCATAAGCATAATTTTGATCACAAACATACCCAGCAATTTTATTACTTCTAATTAAATTAGTTTCTCCACCAAATTGCCATAATTGAGCATCAGGTTTATTTTTTTCGGTTGTCCAATATGCTCTCCATTGTGTATATAATTTTGAGAGTTCTTGCCCTCTTACCTCATTATTAAATGATGATTGATTTATATATACTCCTACAAAATATCCTGCGTTTTCTAAAGTTTCAGCCCAGGCTTTAATTACTTCTGTTAAATCATTTACACTTAAATTAATTAATATACTATCCTCTACATCATAATATATAGGATATTCAAATTGTTTACCTTTTAGACAATTATCAATTAATATTTGTGCTTCTTCTCTTGCTTGAGCAACATTTGCTGCTCTACCCCATTGATAAACTCCAACATCAAGTCCAATTGCTTTCGCATTTTTATAGTATGTTTCAAATTCAGTATCTTTTTCATTTCCATACATACCTCTTAAAATTGCAAATTTTACTCCTTCATTTTTTGCTTTACTTAGATTAATCCCTTTTTGCCATACTGAAATGTCAATTCCAAATTTTTTCACTATATCACTTTCCTTTCAATATATTAAATGCATTTAAAAATATATAAAATATATTAATAGTTTATTTTTAATTATTTTGGTTCTGTATAAGTCATAGCGTTTTTGCTATCTGATAATCCTTTTGTAGTAGGATCTTGTATTGCATTAAATACAGATACCACTACTAATCCTAATACGTAGGGATTTAAAATTGATTTTAGTAAAACTTGTCCTACTTTAGCCCAACTGGTTAAATCTTCTACAGTAAGTCCTAAATAGGCCAACATAGGCATTAATATTGCAATTCCTATTTGAATCCAAAAATATGGATTTCTAATTCTTACTTTCCAATTTATTCTCATCTTTATACCTCTTTTCTTTTGATAATATTCATTTTATTATATTGTTAAACTTAAAATATTTTTGTTTTAACATCATATTTTATTACTTATTTTTCAAAAAACTATTCTAATACTATTTATAAATATATAAAAAAAGAACGACTTTTTAATAAGTCGTTTTCATGTTATAACATATACAAATAATTAAAATTAATTATTCAATATTACCCGATACAGCTTTTGCTATTTCCTTATCATCAACAATAAATATAACTTCATCTACATCATAATTATCCATGATTGAAAAAGATATTGTGTATTTTACTTCTTCTAAAATATTCATTTTATCAATATCATCTATTAAATAATTGTTAAACTCAAGTTTCATTTGTCGATCTTTAATTTCATATTCTAATAATTTTGTATTTGAATTTAAAAAACTCATAAGATTATTCTGATATGTTGGGGTACTTGATAGTTCTTGAATAATGATATTAACTTTATCTTTATTTTCATTAACATATTTTGTTACAGGTACATAATAATAATTATCGTTATACTTATTTATATAATATACTGTAACTGGCACTATATCTTGAATATTAGTTATATTATATACTTTATTTACTCCAAAACTTCTATCTATGACACTTGGTAAAAACTTCTTACTTTTAGGTAATTCAGTTAACATATCTCCTTCTACGTATATAATTATACCTTTTATATCTTTTATACTTGTCAGTGTATAACAAATTGATTCTATCATTTTTTCTTCATATTCTTCGTTGATATCTAAAAGTTCTTTAGAAAAATCAACTTTTAATATTCCATTATCAAATGTAACATTAAGTATTTTTGTATCCACAGGTATTATAGCTTTAAATCCATTTGGTAGAGTACTTTCTTTTTTTTCTCCAATTATTAAAGCTTCTAATAATTCTCTTGCTTTCTCTTCAGTTGTTTTGTCTGTATTAACCATTGATATAGTTGTTCTAGCTACATAGTTATTGCTATCAAGTAAATAAATTTCATGCATGTTACTTGTATCCAAATTCGTATATTGTTCTATTTGTTCTACTTTTAAATCTTTTGTATTATTAGGAATTAAATATAAGAGAAATAAAACTAGAATAGTAAATGAAGATAAAATAATTTTTCTAATAGAAATTCTTTTTAACATAATTTCCACCTCTAGTTAATAATATGCTTATATATTATTAAAATGAAAAAAGTCGCTATTTAAAGCGGCTATTTTTATATTTTTAGTTCCCCAAGTTTCAGTAATTCTACGACAGCTTGTGCTCTACCTTTAACTCCTAATTTTTGCATTGCATTTGATATATGATTTCTAACAGTTTTTTCACTAATAGATAATATATCTGCTATTTCTTTAGTTGTTTTATTTTTAACGAGCAACTCGAATACTTCTTTTTCTCTTTTGGTTAATATTTCTTTTCGCATCATTTCCCTCACTTTCCTCAATAGAGGTGGTTTATATTTTTACTCATAATATTGTATGTGTTACAAATATATAAGTGAGTGATGAATCCCCAAAAAGGCTAACAAAATATTTTGTTAGCCTTGAAATTGTACAGATATATACATCTTTGTATCGAACTCTTCTTGAACACTTCTCATAATATTATTTGCTAAATCAACATCATGTTCTTTTTGTGCTACTACTATTCTTATTTGGTTATTTTCGTCGATTTTTACAAATGAATCTAATTTAAAATTCTCTTTTATTTTTTTCTCAATTAACTGTTCTTTCCCTTTTATAGAGTTTAATCCTTTTATTTTTTCAAATGCATTATTTTTATCTTCTGTACTTGATTCATTGTTGTTTAAAATTTTGTTTAATTCATCAATTTCAGCAGTCCTTTTTTCTTCTGATTCAACCCTAAGTGCTGTTAAGATTTCACTTTCTTTTATTACTGCACTAGTTTCTTCTGTCTCTTCTTTAGAAGCAGTAGTTTGCTTTGAGTTATTTGTCATTAGAAGTTCATTAGGCATGGTTATATAATAAACACTTAAAACTAAGATTAAACTAAAAAGGGTTAAGAACCATATGCTCTGTTTATTAATCATATATATCCCTCGCTTCAATAAAGTATATTATGATTAATAAAAATTATTACTAATTTTTAAAAGAACGGAATAAAATCAAAAAATGAATCTGCTACAAATAGAGCGACTGTTAAAATAATTACTACTAATATAAATATTAATACTTTTATAAGTTTGTTATTTGACTTAACGCTTGTTTCTAAATCTTGAAATCCTTCAAAATCTTTTTTAGAAAATGTAAAAGAGCCAGAATAAAAATCATTTTCCTCTTCTTTTTTATTTTCTTTAAGATTTAATAAATCTTCAGGGTGTAATTCCTCTTTTTCAAGTTCACTCGCAGCTTTTATAATTGTTGTATTTTCCCCTTTTAAATCTTCTAGTAAGTCTAGGGATGTATCGTTTTCTTTATGTGTAATTGTATTTATTAGATCTTTAAGTTCTTCCTTTTGAATTTCAGGGTCTTTATTATTTCCTTTACTTTTAACATCTAGTTTGCTAAGTATATCGTATTGTGTATTTCTAAGTTTTCTTACTTTGTCTTCATCATTATTTATATTTTTATTTTCTTTTACTTTTTGTAATAGAGTGTTAATATCATAGTCTTTCTCATCATATGTATCTTCTTCATATGGAATATCTTCCAAATCAAACTTTTTATCGTTAAGCATACTTCTATATGATTTTGCCCTTTGATAATCTTCTCTACTTTTTATTATACTTTTTATTTTGGAAATATCTACTTCATTACTTGTATCTATTACTGTTTCGTTAGAAGAATAAATGTTATAATCTCTTTTTTTATACAGATCTTGATTTCTTGAAGTTCTTCCTACAGGTTGCCTATTCAATTTAATTTCTTCAGTACCTGTATGATATCTGTCCATCCTACTTTTCATAAAACACCCTCTTACTTTTATACAAAAATGATATCATATTTTTAGCAAAAATAAAACAATTATGTAGATTTTTGTTGATTTTTTAAAATGTAATTTATATAATTGTTTTGAGGTGAATAAAAATGGTAAAAGTAAATGAAGATGTATGTATTGGATGCGGTGCATGTCAAGCTTTAGTTAGCGATGTATTTGATTTAAACGATGATGGATTCGCTTACGTTAAAGATGATGCAGATTTAAGCAAGTATGAAGAAGAAATAAACGAAGCTATAGATAATTGCCCTACTGGTGCGATTGTTAGAGAAGATTAATAAAAACAAGGAATTATGTTTCCTTGTTTTTATATTTAGCTCCTTCTATATTATTTGATATTTCTTCTATGTTGGCTTTGGTTGTATATATTAAAATTTTTTCTATTTTTATTCCATAAACATTTATATCATTTATATAATCATCTAGATTATATTTTTTCAAATTTGAAGTATAATAGTTAATAAAATTATTTATATTATCAAAACTATATTCACTTAATTTTTTATTTAATTCTTCATTATAATTAACGTTAACAATAGGATATATTTTTTTTATTTCATATTCTAAATTTTGAAAATTGTTAAAAATTTTTTCAAAGTTTTTAGTACTTATATTATTATTAAATTCTAAATAATAATCATCAAAATTATATTGATTTTCTTCGTATACGTACAATTCATTAAATGCCTGTTTTATATTGAAAGCATCACCTTTTATAAATGCATAATAATTCATTATTAAAAATAGTGCGAAGCTAATACTAAAAAGTCTTTTGATATTTTTTGACATATTTCATCACCATTTTTAGTATTAGCATTTTATAAAAAAATAAACAAAATATAATATTCTTTGTTTATCATTTTTTATTCACTATTAAAATATTCATCTTTAGTTATAGAATAAGAAATTAAATCATTTCTTAGACCATCTTTATCAATAATCCTACTTCTAAGATTACCTACATATTTCATTCCAGCTTTTTCCATTACTTTTCCACTTGCAGGATTATTGCTCATATGTTCTGCAAAATTAACTTGTGCATCACATTCTTCAAATAAAAATTTTATTACTCTTCTTAAAGCTTCTGTCGCATATCCTTTATTCCAAAATTTTTCTCCATAACAATAACCTATTTTACAAGAATCATACTGTAAATATTTTTTAGAAACTACATCTATTGTACCTATAGGTTCATGAGTATCATTTATTTCAATTATCCATCTATATGTATTAGAATCTTCGTATTCTTTTCCCTTATTTTATATAACTTTTTTGTAGTTTATAAATCTTTATGTTTATTACCTATAAATTTCATAATATCCTATTAAACAAGAATTTTATTTAGTATAATATATCGATATATACATCTATACAGGATTAAAATGAATATTAAATTTAAAATAAGTATAATTTTTTTATGAAGAAATTGTAAAAATTTATTTAATTTATTCATATTTTTATATTTTTTATAAAATTTATGCATTCAAACATCTAATATTATAGAAATCTTATATGAAGTAATAAGGCTATTTCAGAGAGATATTGAATTTTGATTTATTTCATTCAAAGCTTTTATTTTGTTTAATTTTTTACGATTTTATTAAATAATTAAATAAATTTTGCTATATGTTTTAAATCTTTTCTTTTATTGTGCAATGGATTTCCTTGATAGTCATCTGCTTTATAACCTATTGGAATTAGACAAATTGGTTCAATATTATCTTCTAAATTCAATTGTTTTTTTAATTCTTGTTTATCAAACATCTCAATCCATATATTATCAATACCAACATTAGTTGCTTCTAGCATCATATGAGTGGCAACAATACAAGCATCCATCTCATAAGTAGAATAATCTTCTTTCATCCAAGCAACATTTTTATCACTACATACAATTAAAACTGTTGGAGCACCATATCTACAAGGGCTAACTATATCTATTTTCTCTAAAGATTCATTTGAAGTTGCTACATATATTTTTTGAGGTTGCAAATTTTTTGCAGTTGGAGCTAACCTTCCCGCCTCTAATATTTTATTTATTTTTTCTAATTCTACTTTTTTATCTTTGAATTTTCTAGTTGCTGTTCTACATCTAATAACGGTTTCAAAATCTTGATTGTTTTTAGAAACTGTTGTATACTGTTCTACTTTCATTTTTAAATCATATTTATTTCGTAATTCTTCTATTTGTTCCATCATTGGGGATTTATGGTGAAAATCTAAGGCTTCTTGATTTTCCCAACAATCAATTAATAAGACTGTTTCTGGATCGTTTTCTGGAAAAAAATATTCATATCTTTTATTTCCCTTTTCATTACGAATTTGATCTACTATTCCCTTAGAAATCATTTCCTGAACAAACTCTTTAGCACTACCGTTTTTTCCTGTATAGTATATATTAACTGTCAAACACATATATTATCCCTCCGCTAATGTATTATTTTGTTTATATATAATTGTATCATAAATTCTATTTGATTATTATAAACTTTTCAATATGTAAAAATAAAATTAAAGATGAAAGTAAAAGAGTTTATCATTCAATATAATTTTTATTTGCTCTAATTTCAAAAATAAATTTCCACCAGCATAGCTGGTGGTTTTTCATTTGCGCCTAAAAGGCTTTACTACTGGCTTCCACTGAAGT
>CALVYE010000034.1 GCA_944372025.1 uncultured Bacilli bacterium
AGATATGGCTTTCATTTTTGATAAAAATGAAGAAGCAAGTAATATCATTAAAGAAATCAAAAAACAAGGTGGTAAACTTTTAACTGAGATAGATATTTTTGATATCTACACTGGTGAAAATGTGGGTGACAATGAAAAATCTATCGCATTTAAATTAAAATTTCAAGATGAAAATAAAACTTTAACTGATGATGAAGTTATGGAAATATTTAATAAAATAATAAAATATATAGAAGTAAAATTTAACGCAAAACTAAGAAATAAATAAAAAATTATTGTATTTTAAATAATTTTTAGCTATACTTATAATAGGGGAGAATAAAAAGGTGGTGAGTGTATGTTTTTTGGCGTGTTTAAAGAAAAAGAAGTAATAGATGATAATGAAAATACACCTACTACAAATACTTCAAACGATTTACTTGATGATTTTGGAGATGCATTAGATAATCCAAATAATATATCTAACGCCGATTTAATACCACTCACTGCCTTTCAAAATAGCTATCCAGAAAGAGTAAACTTAGTTTCACAATTTAATAATAATCAACAAATTAATAGGCCAATTAATCAAAACTATAACAATTATCAAAATACATATAATACTCAACCAAATATATATGGGAATGCTGCAGTCTATCCAAATAATATTGGAAATCAACCGAATTATAATATACCTAATCCAGTATATCCTAATCCTATACCTATAAATCAAATACAGCCTGTAGTTCCAAAAGAAAATAGTAATATTTCTAAACCTCAAGAAATTATAAAACCACAGCCTATTAAAGAACCTATAAAACAAGAAGAACCTAAACCTGAAATTCAAAATTCTTGGGAACCACCTAAAAAACCTCAAAATAATAATGTGCAACCCCAAAATAGACCACAATATAATCAAAATAATTTTCAAAATCCTAGAATGTACAATGTGGGGATGCAAAATATAAATCAACCACAGCCATACAATTATAATAATCAATTGTATTATAATATGCCTCAAGTAAAACCTAATATTAGAATTCCTAACTATTCAGTCAATGTACCAATCTTACCACAAAACAATATTCAAAAGCCACAACCTATACAAAATCAAATTTCTAATAATAACACTATAAAAGAAGAATTATCAGCCTCTAATATAATTGAAGAAAAAGTTAAAGAAATTAATAACAATAATAATTTAAAAGAAGAAATAAATACACCATTAGAAAAAGTACAAGAAGAGACTAAGATACAAGAAAAACCTGCGGAAAAAGAGGAAGTAAAAGAGATAATTGAACAACCAATAGAAGAACAAAAAATTATTAATGAAGTTGAAGAAAAGAAAGAGAAAATAGAAGAAATAGTTAAAGAAGAACCTGAAGAAGAAATTATTGATATAATTGATGATGAGATAGAACCTAAGGAAGAAATTGAAGAGGAAAAACCTTCTATAGAAGAAAATACATTAGATAAATCCAATGAAAATGAAAACAATATATCTAATATAGTTGAAACTCCAGTGGAAGAACAACCATCTATCGAACAACCAAAAGAAAAAGAAGAAATAAATACAACGACACCTATAAAAGAAGAATTACCAACTTCTATAGAAACAAATATAAATAGTGAACCTAGTTCTCAAGAAATTGCTCCTCAAATATTAAATGAGCAACCAAAAGAAGAAATAGAACCTCTACCAGTTTTAGAACCCCAAACTATGATTCAGCCACAACCAATTATAACACCTACACAACCTATATTTTATCAAAATCAGCCTTCTAGTTATTCACAACCTCAATATAATAATACCTATAATAATATGGATAATTTAGTTAATCCTCAAAATCCATATGATATGTATAATACTACTCCTGATATACCTGCATATACAGAAAAAGTGGAAGAAAAAACTATAGAGGAACAATTCCAAATTAAAGATCAAGTTGATGTACCAGCTGGTTATAAAGTATGTCCTAAATGTGGTCAAGTAATGAGAGATGACTATAAATTATGTTTTGTATGTGGTACATATTTTTAAAAGGTATATAATTTACTAAACAAAGACAAGTATTTGTCTTTTTTTTTATTGTATTTGAATAAGATATTATAGGTGATTTTATGAATCCTATAGAAAACATTAGAAATTTTTTAGAAGATAATAAAAGTAGGATAGTCGTTTTTGATAATAACATATATATATCTAATTACATAGATATTAAATCTTTTGATTCAAATAAATTTATCTTATCAATAAAAGAAAAAGATATAATTTTAAATGGTAAAAATATAAGTATTAAAAAGTTAACAAAAGATGAAATTTTAATAAGTGGGAGTATTGAAAATATAGAATTTAGGTGATAACTAGTGAGAAATATAGTTTTAAATAAATTTGACAATACAGTTAAACTAAGAATAACAGGTAAAAATATTGATAGATTTTTAAATCGCATTTTTAAAAGTAAAATTGAACTTCTTAATATAGATAAAATTAATAGAAAAGAAGCGATAATAAGAATTTATGAAACAGATTACGAAAAATTACTTAAAATAAAATCGATTTATGAAGTAGAACTAATAGGTATTTCCGGAATTTCAAAATTTAAAAAAAATTTATTAAAAAACAAGTATCTTCTCTTATTACTTGTAATAGGTTATTTTTTAATTTTAATATTATCAAATGTAATATTTGATATACAAATAATACATTCTAATTCAAAAATTAGAAATCTTGTAACTGAAGAATTAAAGAAAAATGGAATAAAAAAATATACATTCAAAAAAAGTTTTGATGAATTAGAAAAAATTACTAATAAAATTTTAGAGAATAATAAAGATAAATTAGAATGGATGGAAATAGAGGTAGTAGGAACAAAAGTAGTAGTCAAAATAGAAGAAAGAAAATTAAACAAAACTGAAAAAACATATCCTAAACAAAATGTAGTTGCAAAAAAATCGGGTATAATAAAAAGTATAAAATCTAAAGAAGGAGTAATTGTTAAAAATATAAATGATTATGTATCAAAAGGTGATATAATAATTTCTGGTACAATTATGGATACTTACGGAGAAAACATAAAAGATATAGTGAGCGCAAAAGGAGAAGTATATGCTGAAGTATGGTATACTGTAAGTATGGAATACCCACTAGCACATATCAATGAAACCCTAACAGGAAAACAAAAAAATCTCTTTAAAATCCAATTTCTAAATAAAAAAATATCTGTATTTGACTTTAATAAATATGAAAACTATCAAGCAGAAGAAAAAGTAGTTTTAGAAAATAAACTCTTACCCTTTAAAATACTTAGAGTAAAAGAATATGAAACTAAGAAAGAAGATAGTGTATATTTGCCTGAAGAAGCTCTAATTAAAGCCGAAAAAGTAGCGCGTGAAAAGATAGAAGATCAATTAAAAGAAAATGAGAAAATTATTAAACAAAAAAATTTGAAATTTTATCAAAAAGATAGTAAAATAGTTGTGGAAACATTTTTTAGTGTGTATGAAAGAATTGACACTACGGAAGAAATAAAAGATATACCTGAAAAAAAAGAAGATAAGAAGGAATAACTATGGTAGAAACAGTAAAAGATATTTTAGATTATATATGGCCGATGATAGTAATAGTTATTACCATTATTGCTGCAACTAGAATTGTATATCTATTTACTAACCATAAAAAGTTTAAATTATATGAAGAAATAATAAATTTAGGATTTATAATTTACATCTTGTCATTATTTTATGTAGTAACATTTCAAGATGTAAATTATGGACAGTCAAACTTTACATTCTTTAAAGAAATGTTTAGATATGAATTTGGAAGTAGATTATTTATCAAAAATGTTTTAGGTAATATTTTACTTTTTATTCCACTTGGTTTTTTTATTTCTCATTATCTGAAAAGTAAAAAAATTATATGGCCATTACTTATTATTTTTATATCTTCGATAACTATTGAAACTACACAATTAAAAATTGGAAGAGTATTCGATGTAGATGATATCATCTTAAATATAATAGGTGGAATTATTGGATATCTTTTATATAAATCATTCAATCATCTACCTAAATTTACAAAGAATACATGGTTTTTAAATAGCCTAAGTATTCTTCTAATTGCATTATTCATTATATATCTTTTAAATATTTATGGTATTATTAAGATAGGGTGGTTATTTTGAATTATTTTTCAATAATTAATGAAACAGATAAAAAAATCAAAGAATTAGATGAAGTTGAAAAACTAGTCGAATTTGCTTTACAGCACGAAGCTATAAATGACGTAGAATTTAACATAATAATTATAGATAATAAAAGAATACGAGAAATTAATAAAACGTATAGAAATATAGATAGAGAAACTGATGTTATAAGTTTTGCTTTAGAAGATTATGAGGATATCAAATTACCTCATAGACTTTTAGGCGATATTTACATTTCAATTGACAAAGCTATTGGACAAGCTGAAGAATACCAACACTCACT
The DNA here is from genome assembly GCA_944372025.1 of uncultured Bacilli bacterium. Lineage (GTDB taxonomy): Bacteria > Bacillota_I > Bacilli_A > RF39 > UBA660 > JAFSEX01. The sequence continues at coordinate 4,468 of CALVYE010000034.1, forward strand.
TTTAAGAGAGTTAAGTTTTCTAAGTATTCATGGATTACTTCATCTTTTGGGTTATGATCATATAAAAAAAGATGAAGAAAAAATTATGTTTGATAAACAAAGGGAGATTTTAGATAGTTATGGCATTAAAAGATAGTTATAAAAAAATAAAAATAGTTAGAAATAAAGATACAGGAAATGCTTATGAAAGATACAAAAAAAGTTTTTTTCACGCAATTGATGGATTTGTATATTCATTTTTATTTGAACACAACGTAATAATCATTTTGATAGGAGCATTAATAACAACTGTAATGGGATTTATATTTTGCATCTCAATTCCAGAATGGTTATTTTGTATAATTATTATAGGACTAATACTCGCTACAGAATTAATAAATACTTCTATAGAGGCTTTAGTAGATTTAGTTACTAAAGAAATGCATCCTCTTGCGAAAATAGCAAAAGATACTGCATCTACTGCAGTACTAATATTGTGTGTTTCAGCATTAATAGGAGGATTAGTAATTTTTGTACCAAAAATAATTGGATTATTTATATAAATTATAAAGAATAGAAAGAGGAGAAATTATGTTTGAAAAATTAGAAAAACTATTAAAAAAATCATATTCACCATATTCATATTTTAGAGTTGCCGCAATTATTGTAACTAATGACGGAAAAGAATTTCCAGGAGTAAATGTAGAAAATGCTAGTTATAGTGCTGCATTATGTGCTGAGAGAAACGCGATTTTTAGTGCGGTTACAAGAGGATATACTAAGGGAGATTTTAAAAAATTATATTTAATGGTAGACAGTGAAAAAGTTAGTTACCCTTGTAACATGTGTAGACAAGTATTTACAGAATTTTTTGAAGATGATATGGAAATTGTATGTTATAACAAATTAGGTGTTTCTAAGACCGTAAAAGTAGGTGATTTATGTCCTTATAGTTTTAATGAGGACGATTTAGTATGAAAAGTGGATTTGTAAGTTTAATAGGAAGACCCAATGTAGGTAAATCTACACTTTTAAATAGTATTATAGGTAGAAAAATAGCAATTACTTCTAATAAACCTCAAACAACAAGAAATATAATTCAAGGAATTTATCATGATAATGATACACAGATAATTTTTGTAGATACCCCAGGTATTCATAAACCTAAATATAAATTGGGAAAATATTTAAACAAGCAATCATATATGATGATTGAAGATGTAGATGTTGTCCTATTTTTAGTAGATGCATCCCTACCTCTTGGTAAAGGCGATTTATTTGTAATTGATAAGCTTAAAACTATCAAAAAAGATGTTATCTTAATTTTAAATAAAATTGATAAATTAAATAATGAACAAATATTAGAAAAAATAAATAAATATAAAGATTTATATGATTTTAAAGAAATTGTACCAGTATCTAGTTTAAAAAATAAAAATATAGATAGACTCATCGAAGTACTAAAAAAATATATAACAGATGAAATCAAATATTTTGATGATGATACTATAACTAATAGTACTACAGAATTTATAATTGCAGAATATATTAGAGAAAAAGTTTTAAATTTGACAAATGAAGAAGTTCCACATTCCGTTACATGTATAGTAGAAAATATCGAATATAAAAAAAATATTGTAAATATAAATGCATGTATAATAGTAGATAGAGATAGTCTTAAAAAAATTATAATTGGAAAAAATGGTCAAATGTTAAAACAAATAGGAAGTAAAGCTCGTTTAGATATTGAAAAATTATTAGACAAAAAAGTATATTTAGAATTATTTGTAAGAAGTGTTAAAAACTGGCGTGATAAAGAAAAATATTTACAAGAGTTCGGATTTAAAAATTTTGAACAATAGTGAATAAAAAAATAAAACTAACCTCAAGATAAAAATAGAGGTGAGTTTTATGAGTGAAATTATCGCATGGGAACTATTTAAAAAAACAGGAAAGATTGAATATTATCTTACTTACAAAAAATTAGTAAATGAACGTAAGAATTGAGTGATATTATGGAAATAGTTAAAGTTAAAGGTATTATTATATCTGAGACTCCATATTCTGAAACAAGTAAAATAATTAATGTTATTACTAAAGAATATGGAACCCTTGGTATAATTGCCAAAGGTGCTAAGAGTTTGAAAAGTAAACTTAGAAGTGTATCTACTAAATTAACATATGGCTATTTCCATATATACTATAAAGAAAAAGGATTGTCTACCTTAGTAAGTGTAGATGTAATTAATAATTTAAAAAATATAAAAACTGATATAACAAACATGAGCTATGTTTGTTATATTTTAGAATTAGTAAACCAAGTAATGAAACATGAATATAATGAAGAGATATTTAATTTATTAGAAGCAAGCATTTTAAAAATAAATGAAAAATTTGATGCAGGAATAATTACTAATATCTTAGAACTTAAAATGTTAGATTACTTAGGAGTAAGGCCAATTATCGATGAGTGTGCAGTATGTGGGAATAAAACAGAAATTGTAACTATCTCGGGTGATAGAGGCGGATATATATGTAAAAACTGCATTCAAAATGAATATATTGTAAGTGATAAAACAATAAAATTAATACGTATGTTTTATTATGTAGATATTTCAAAAATTAGTAAGCTTAGCATTAGTTCCAAAGTAAAATATGAAATAGATATGTTTGTAAATAGTTATTATGATAGATATACAGGATTATATTTAAAAAGTAAAAAGTTTGTTAATGATATTAAAAAATTAAATATAACTTAAGGAGTGAGTATATGTTTAATGATTATATTTATATAACTGTGCCAATTTTAACAGTTATATTTACTCAAATAATAAAATTTATCGTAGAATCGGTTCAAAACAAAAAGGTTAATTTTGGAAGACTATTTAATGGGTCTGGAGGTATCCCAAGTTCACACAATGCTTTTGTTTTTTCTTTAACTACTTTAATTGGAGTAAATTATGGCATTAAAAGTCCTTTTTTTGCCATTTCGCTTATTTTTTCTTTGATAGTTATGTATGATTCAATGGTACTTAGAATGGAAACCGAAAATCAAGCAGTAACTATAAATAGATTAGTCGACAATCTGATAAAAGGAGATACTAAAAAGAGTTATAAAATTCTAAAAGAAGAAATTGGACATAAACCAATAGAGGTTTTATGTGGAATTGCTTTTGGAATTTTCATGGGATTTATCTTTTCTTAAAACTAATAAATTGACAAATGCATTTATTTATAATAAAATTATAATGAATTTTAGAAAAGCGATGATGAGCGTGGAAAACTCTAGCTATATATTTAAAAGAGATTCTTATAGAATAAATAAGGTGGAACCGCGGGAATACTCGTCCTTATATTTTCTTAGAATTTCTTTTTTTTAAAATTATTAGAGAAAGAGGTAATAAAATATGAATATGGAAAAAATGGTCAATTTATGCAAACAATATGGTTTTATTTTTCAAGGAAGTGAAATATATGGAGGACTTGCAAATACTTGGGATTATGGTCCTTTAGGTGCAAGACTTAAAAATAATGTAAAGGATGCATGGAGAAAAAGATTTATACAAGAAAGAAAAAATAGCTATGAAGTCGACGCTGATATTTTAATGCATCCTAAAGTATGGGAAGCATCAGGACATGTGGCAAGTTTTTCTGACCCACTACTTGATTGTAAAGAGTGCAAAATGCGTCATAGAGCAGATAATTTAATCGATGATTTTGATAAAGATGCCCATGCTGATGGAATGACTGAACAAGAAATGGTAGATTATATCAAAAAGCATAAAATTCCTTGTCCAAATTGTGGAAAATCAAATTATACAGATATAAGACAATTTAATTTAATGTTTGAAACTTATAGAGGAGTTACTAACGATTCTAAAAGTATAATTTATTTAAGACCTGAAAATGCTCAAGGAGAATATGTAAACTTTTTAAATGTACAAAGAAGTATGCGTGCTAAATTACCTTTTAGTATTGGTCAAATAGGGAAGGCATTTAGAAACGAAATTACTCCTGGTAATTTTACTTTTAGAACTATTGAATTCGAACAAATGGAATTTCAAACTTTCTGTAAAAAAGGAACAGATGAAGAATTATATAATTATTTTAAAGAATATGGTAAAAAGTTTTATGAAGATTTAGGAATTAAAGAAGAAAATTTAAGATTTCATGATCATGAAAAACTTGCTCATTATGCTAAAGCTGCATGTGATATTGAATATGCATTCCCATTTGGCTGGGGAGAAATAAATGGTACTCACAATCGTACAGATTATGATTTATCTAGACACCAAGAATATAGTGGTCAAAGTCAAATGTATCTAGACCCTGATACAAATGAAAAATATATACCATATATAATTGAATCTACATATGGATTAGATAGAAGTGTTTTAGCTTTCTTATTTGAGGCATATGAAGAAGAAAAATTAGAAAACGATACTAGAGAAGTCTTACATTTACATCCTTTTTTAGCGCCTTATAAAGCTTGTATTTTGCCTCTTGTAAAAAAATATCATAGTGAGATGGCACAAGAATTATACCAAAAACTATCTAAATCATTTATGATAACTTATGATGAATCTGGGTCAATAGGAAAAAGATATAGAAGACAAGATGTTATAGGAACACCTTTCTGTATAACTATAGATGATGATTCGATAAATAACAATACTGTCACTGTAAGAGATAGGGATACTATGAAACAAGTAGTCATTCCTATAGACGAGTTAGAAAAATATATTAATGATAGAATAAAATTTTAGAATGAATTAAAATTTCATTCTATTTTTTTATAAAATTTTGTTTTAAAAGTTGTCAAAATAATTATGTTATGTTAAAATAATAAATGTCTACGGAGCAGTACTCAAGAGGCCGAAGAGGCGCCCCTGCTAAGGGTGTAGACTGGGAAACTGGTGCGAGAGTTCGAATCTCTCCTGCTCCGCCATTATGATTTTAATCCTTATTTTATAAGGATTTTTATTTTTTAGTCTTATTTTTGGTCTTGTTTTGTGTTAATATAATACTGTTTTTATTGAATTTATATCGACACAAATTTTATAAAAATACATTATATACTTTAAATTTGGGAATACTTCATACGGAGGTGTTCCCATGAAATTAAGAAGAAATGTTAATTTTGAAGTCTTAGAATATTTTGGATATATATATGAACCAAACTTAATTTATCCTACATATACAAAAAGATTATCTTATAGCAATAAAACTATAATAATTGGTATTTTATTATTAAATAGAACAATCTTTATAAATAAAAGTAAATATATTACAAAGAAAAACATTCAATTTATTTCAGACTTAATAAAAGAAAACTTAATTGAAGATTAACTATCTTATTTCTATAAAAGGAGAACACATATATGAGAAAATTTAAAAAAAGTACACTTCTTATATCTATAGGTTTAATTATTTATATTCTTTTATCAGTAATTGATAGATATTTTATAAAAGTCGATCCATATCTTTATATTCCAATCGCACTTTTAGGAATATTATTTATAATATTAGGCATAATTAAAGAAAATAAAAGTAAAAAATGATTTTAAAAATTTTATAGATTTTACGTAAAGTATGCACGACTAAAAGGTTGTTGAAAACAAATTCTTGACTCGGGGGGGGATCTATTATATACTAAAAATAGATAAATGTGGAAATAATTACCAACAAAATAAGACAAATAAATGTATTATAATATAAGTATATAATGGAGGAGTAAGAAATGGAAAATAGTGAAACAAATAAACTAAGTAAGAAACAAATAATAGTAATAGTATCCTTATTAGTAGCAATATTAATAATAGGAACAACAATCGCATATTTCATGAGTAGACAAACAGGTAATGAACAAACAATAACAAGTGGAAATCTAAGTATAACCTATACAAATGAAAATGCATTTAACTTAACAGATTTAATACCACTCACCGAAGAAGAAGTACTAGATAAAGCATCAAAAATAGAATTTACAATAACAAATAATGGAAACTTAAAAGCATATGTAGAAATAGGAATGACAGAAATAACAATAGCAGAAAAATTTAAAAGTCCAGATTTTATGTATGCAATATATGATGAGAATAATAATATGATAACAAGTGGGGACTTTAGTGGGATAGGAAATAATACAGACATAACAATGTATAGAAATTTAGAATTTAATGCAGGAGATAGTAAAGACTATACAGCATACATTTGGATAAATGAGACCCCAGATGATCAAACTGCAATGATGGGAAAAACATTTAAAGGGAAGATGCAAGTAACAGGATATCTAAAACCAACAAAATATGAAGACCCAAGTGGAGCAAATGAGCCCGTATTAGCTGATGGAATGATACCCGTAGTATATGATGAAACAAGTGAAAACTGGGAAGTAGCAAATATAAACAGTGAATGGTACAATTATAGTAAACAAATGTGGGCGAATGCAGTAACAACAAGTGAAGCAAGTTATAGGGAAGCATCCGCAGGAACAGAAATACCAATGAGTGCGATAAATAGTATGTGGGTATGGATACCGAGATACAAATATAGAATACCTTCTAATATAGGAAGTAGTAGTGAAGTAACAAGTCCACCAGAGATAGATATAATATTTGAAAGTGGAACAGAAACAACAGGAGAAAGTTTAGAAGACTGTCCAATAGATGCAACAGATTGTTATTATACCCATCCAGCATTTAGAGATGGAAGTAGCGTGTATAAGACAACAGCCTATGACCAAGGAGGATGGGATGAAGAGTTAGAAGGAATATGGGTAGGAAAGTTTGAAACAAGTGGAAGTGCGACAACTCCAACCATAAAACCTGATGTACAATCATTAGGAAATCAAACAGTAAGTGAACAATTTGATACATCCCTAAAGTTTGCGGGGGGAACACGTAATACTGATAATGGTGCAGTAACATTCAGTGGAAATAGTACATATGGGTTAACAAGTAGTACAGATACGCATATGATGAAGAATACTGAATGGGGAGCAGTAGCGTACCTATCACAAAGTAAATATGGAAAGATGGGCAATCCTAATTATAGTGGAACTAATAAAGAAATATATGTAAATAACAGTTTAAGATATTATACAGGACGAAGTGGAGGGGGACCAGGAGGAAGTACTC
>CALVYE010000035.1 GCA_944372025.1 uncultured Bacilli bacterium
TTCTCTATGTTTCACGTGAAACATTGTTTTTGTTCTATCTTCTTTTTCTTCTCTTTCTCTATGTTTCACGTGAAACAAAAAAGAGATTAAAGACTATTCTTTAACCTCTTTATCAATATCTTCTGTTTTATCTTCAGAATTTACTTTTGCAATTGTAGAAACTATTTGATCATCCTTTAATGAAATCAAGCGAACTCCTTGTGTTACTCTACCCATTGTAGATATTTGATCAATTGATAATCTAATTATAATTCCGCTATTAGTTATAATCATTAAATCTTCATCACCATGTACAGTAGTAAATGCAACGATTGTACCATTCTTTTCAGTAATATTCAATGCTTTAACACCTTTACTACCTCTACGGGTTTCTCTAAATTCATTTACTTCTGTTCTTTTTCCATAACCTTTTTCTGTTACTATTAATATTTCATCATCATTATTTGAAATCTCAGCACCAACACATGTTGAATTATCAGTTAAATTTATACCTCTAACACCAGATGCTGTTCTACCCATGACTCTTACTTCTTTTTCATTAAAGCGAACCATTCTTCCATTACTTGAACCAATTAAAATATAATTATCACCGTTTGTTTTTTTGACACTAATTAATTCATCGTTTTCTTTTAATGTGATCGCCAATTTTCCATTATTTCTTATTCTATCAAATTCTTGAATATGTGTTCTTTTAACGATTCCTTGTTTGGTTGCAAATAGCAAATAACTATTTTTATCTTCTTTTTTACTAATAGCTAGAATAGAAGTTATAAATTCTTCTTTTTCAATCGGTAACAAATTGATAACAGGCAATCCTTTTGATTGTCTACTGAATAATGGGATTTCATATCCTGTTAATCTATAAACCTTACCTTTGTTAGTAAAGAACATAACATAATCATGTGTTGTTAGAGAAACCATATGTTCTACATAATCTTCTTCATTGGTACTCATACCTTTAATACCAACGCCACCTCTATGTTGTGATTTATACGTATCACTAGGCATTCTCTTTATATATCCTTTATTTGTAACTGTAACAACAATGTCTTCAACTGGTATTAATGATTCATCCTCAATATAATCAATTGCTGTCATATCTATTGAGGTTCTTCTTTCATCATTAAATTTATCCTTTATTTCTAATAACTCATTCTTAATAATTTCTAGAACTTTTTCATCACTACCTAAAATTAATTTTAATTCTTGAATTTTCTTCAATAGTTCTGCAAGTTCTGATTCGATTTTTTCCTTTTCAAGTCCTGTCAAACGACGTAATTTCATTTCAAGTATTGCATCTGCTTGAATTTCAGATAAACCAAATTTACTAATTAAACCTGTTTTAGCCTCTGAATCTGTTGAACTTTCTTTAATTAATTTTATAACAGCATCAATATTATCAAGTGCAATTTTCAAGCCTTCTAGTATATGTACGCGTGCTTCAGCTTTAGATAATTCAAATTTTGTTCTTCTAATTATTATTTCTCGTTGGTAATCTATATATTTAGAAATAATATCTCTTAATCCTAAAGTTTTTGGTACACCTTGATCTAACATTAAGAAAATTACACCGTAATTTGTTTGAAATGATGTATGTTTATATAGATTATTTAATACAACTTGTGGATTTGCATCTCTTTTTAATGTAATAGTTATTTTAACTCCATCTTTTAAATCTGTATGATAATCGGCAATACCATCTATTACTTTATTGTGAACAAGATCGGCAACTTTATTTTTTAATTCTAAAGTATTAACACCATATGGAACCTCATCAACTATAATATAATTTTTTCCGTTTTTTTCTTCAATATGTGCTTTACTACGTATTGTAATTGTTCCTCTACCAGTTTCATAAGCTTTTCTAATTCCCTTATCTCCTAAAATTATACCTCCAGTAGGAAAATCTGGTCCTTTAATATATTGCATTAAACCAAGAGTATCAATTTCTGGATTATCTATATATGCAATACATCCATCTATTACTTCACCTAAATTATGAGGCGGAATATTAGTTGCCATACCAACTGCTATTCCCATTGTCCCATTAACTAAAATATTAGGAAATCTAGATGGTAAAATAACTGGTTCCTTTTCAGATTCATCAAAGTTAGGAGCAAAATCAACAGTATCCTTATTTAAATCTCTTAATAGTTCTAAAGAAATTTTCGATAATCTTGATTCAGTATAACGCATTGCTGCAGCTCCGTATCCCTCAATATTACCAAAATTTCCGTGTCCATCTACTAACATATACCTATAAGAAAAATCTTGCGCCATACGAACCATGGCTTCATATATACTTGAATCTCCATGAGGGTGATATTTACCCATAACATCTCCGACAATTCTTGCACTTTTCTTGTGTGGTTTATCAGGAGTATAGCCAGATTCATACATTGAATATAAAATTCTTCTATGTACTGGTTTTAAACCATCACGCAAATCAGGAATTGCTCGTGAAATAATTACACTCATTGAATATTCAAGAAAGGAATCACTTACTTCTTTTACAATGTTATTTTTTTCTAAACGATCCATAAAAAACCTCCTAAATATCCAAATTTTCTACGTAACTTGCATTTTGCTCAATAAAGTTACGACGCGGTTCTACTTCTTCTCCCATTAGTTTAGAGAAAATATCATCAGCAGAAACAATATCATCTACAGTTATTTGTCTTAAAACTCTTTTTTCAATATCCATTGTAGTTTCATTTAACTCTTCCGCATCCATCTCTCCCAAACCTTTCATACGCATTATATCGTATCTAGTATTAGGCGATAGAGATGCTAAATATTCATCTCTTTCTTGTTCATTTAAAACATATTTTATTGTCTTACCATGTTTAATAACAAATAATGGTGGTTGAGCAGCATAAACATGACCTGCTTCAACAATAGGTCTAAAAAATCTATAAAATAAAGTCAATAATAATACACGAATATGGCTACCATCAACATCGGCATCGGTCATTATTATTATTTTGTTATATCTTAGTTTATCAATATTAAAATCTTCACCAATACCTGTTCCAAAAGCCGTAATAATTGTTTTAATTTCCTCATTACTTAATGCTCTATCTAAACGTGCCTTTTCAACATTCAATATTTTACCTCTTAATGGTAATATTGCTTGAGTCATACTATCACGACCCTTTATAGCCGAACCACCTGCACTATCACCTTCGACTAAGAAAATTTCACATTCTTTTGGATCCTTACTTTTACAATCAGATAATTTTCCATAAAAATTAGTAACATCCAAATCGCCTTTACGTCTTGTTAATTCTCTTGCTTTCTTAGCAGCAACTCTAGCACGTGCAGCGGTCATTGCTTTTTCAACTATTAATTTTGCTTCTTCAGGATTTTCTAATAAAAATCTCTCAAAACCTTCACTAAAAACATTAGATGCAATTTTCTTAACTTCACTATTACCCAACTTAGTTTTAGTTTGACCTTCAAATTGTGGATCAGATATCTTACAAGATATTATCATGGTTAGCCCTTCGCGAACATCTTCACCACTTAAGTTATCATCATTATCTTTTAACATTTTAATTTTTCTTGCATAATTATTTATAATACGAGTTAAAGCAAGTTTTACTCCATCTTCATGAGTTCCACCTTCATGTGTGTTTATGTTATTAGCAAAAGAATAAATATTTGAAGTATATCCAGAATTATATTGAAAGGCAACTTCTAGGCTTATATCATTTTCTTTTCCTTCCAAGTGAATGATATCATCATGTATAGGAGTTTTATTTTTATTAAGCATTTCTACATAAGCACTTATTCCACCTTCATATAAAAATTCTTCTTTTTTCTTATCTTCGACCCTATCATCACATAAAATTATTCTAAGACCTTTATTTAAAAACGCCAATTCTCTTATACGAGTTTTTAAAATTTCATAATCAAATATTGTAGTTTCTGTAAATATTTCAGGATCTGGTTTAAAAGTAACAGTAGTTCCTGTTCTATCTGGAGAACAATTATCAATTACATGTAATGGACTAACTGTATGCCCTCCATTTTCAAACCTTATCATATGTACTTTTCCATCTTGATAAACTTTAACCTCTACCCATGTACTTAATGCATTAACTACAGATGCACCTACACCATGTAGACCACCAGATACTTTATATCCTCCCCCACCAAATTTTCCACCTGCATGTAATACCGTATAAACGGTTTCTACTGTTGATAAACCTGTTTTAGCGTGAATACCTGTGGGAATTCCTCTTCCATCATCTTTAACAGTTATAGAATTATCTTGGTTTATAATAACCTCTATATCATCACAATAACCAGCTAAAGCTTCATCGATTGCGTTATCCACAATTTCCCAAACTAAATGATGAAGTCCTCTAGAGCTTGTACTACCAATGTACATACCTGGTCTTTTTCTTACTGCTTCTAATCCTTCTAATACTTGAATATCCGAAGCATTATAATGTTCTTCTTTCATTGTCTCACCTTTATTGCCTTTCTATATTTCCATTGTTTATTTTATATATATATGATTCTAATAGTAATTCCTTTTGTATTTGATTTAAGTCAGTAGTTGTAATCACTATTTGAATATCATTATTAATATATTTAATTATATTATTTTTTTTTGTATCATCTAATTCACTAAAAATATCATCTAATAAAACCAAAGGTTTTTCACCTGTCTTTTTTTCAAAAATATTTATTTCAGCTAGTTTTAAAGATAAAATACAACTTCTTTGTTGACCTTGTGAACCATACAATTTAATATCTCTATTATCTAATTTAAAAATTAAATCATCCTTATGTGGTCCAAAAAGCGTTAAACCTAATACTATTTCCTTTTTTAGATTAGATTTATATTTTTTAATCATTATATCCTTTATTTTCTGTTCATCATAATTATCAAGATTTAAATTATTAAGATATGTTATAGATAAATTACCGTTATTAGTAATATCAGAATAAATATTTTGTATATTTTCATTTAATAAATTAATAAATTCAAAACGTTTTCGATAAATATATAATGATTTTTCTATCATTTTATCTGTCAAAATATTTAAATATTTATCGTTAATATTAGAAGAATTCATTTTTAAATATTCGTTGCGTGTTTTTAATAACTTATTATAATCATTTAATATATTTAGATAATTATTATCAATTTGTCCAATTTCTACATTTAAAAATTTTCTTCTTAAGCTAGGTGCTCCTTTAATTAATTCTAGATCATCAGGCGTAAATATAATAATATTAAATTTTGATATATAATCTGTTAATTTTTTAACCTGTTTATTATTAATTGATACCTTTTTTTCTTTATTAGACAAAAAAAATTCTAGATTTCTAGATATATTTTTAACTCTAACCTTTCCTTTTAAATTACAGAAATCTTCATTTTCTTTTATAAGATTGTTATCAATTAATGATCTATGGGATTTTGTAATAGCAAGTACATAAATTGCTTCTAGAATATTTGTCTTCCCTTGAGCATTATCACCTATTAGAATATTGATGTTATCTGAAAATTCCAAAGTGGCTTTAGAATAATTTCTAAAATTAATAAGCGTAATATTATCTAACACCATTATATACTATTTTTCTCCCCATAAAACCACCTTATTATCTCATCAATACTCCTATACGCATATTAATTATATCACATAATACGTCGTTATAGCAAAAAAATAAGCTAAATTTGCTTATTTTTCTTGTTTCGAACAATTGAATCTAATCTAGCAGCTCTCAAAATTTGATTATCCAAGGAACCATATGAAATTGGAATCTCTAAAACTTTACCTTTTTCAAATAAAATAAAAGTTTTATTTTGTTCTCTTTTATAATGCGAAATATTATTTAATGATATCCAATAACATTCTTTTACTCTTGGAGAAAGTGTTGGAAAAAATATAATATTTTTTGACTCTTCAACTATTATTGGTGATTTATAAGAAATTCCCAATAAATATTTAGTAGCAGAATGCCTCCCAGAATAAGAACTACCAAAGTAAAGACAACTACTATTAATTATTTCCATAGGTTTTTGCTTTACAATAAATTCATTATTCTTTTCTATTACTTTAGAATAATTATTATATGGAATAATCGCAAGTGTATCTTCACAAATTTCATAAAAATCCACATCTTCACCCCCAAACCTAATCTATTTTATTATTAGGACAAATAAGTCCTAAATACTTTTTATCATTAAAAAAAATCGAAATTAATCGATTTTTAGTTTAATATGTTCTAATTGGTAAAATTAATTCAATAATATCTTCTTTAGCAGGTTCTTTTAAAATAATTGGTTTAATATCACTATTGAATAATAATACGACATTGGCAGTTTTAAAAGCTTTTAAGGCATCCATCATATATTTAGAACTAAATGAAATAGTTATATCATTTTCAGTTTCTTTTATTATTTCTAAACGTTCTTCTACCCTGCCTACTTCGGGTGAATTAGAAGATATTAACAATGTATTATCTTTTGTTTCTAATTTTATAATACTTTTTTCTTTGTCATTAGCAAGTAAAGATGCTCTATCGATTACATCATACAATTGTTGTAATGGTGCTTTTATTTGAATTGAAAAACTATCTGGTATTAATTTTGAAGTATCTGGGTATGTACCATTTAATAATCTTGATTGAAATAATATATTATCAAATTTAAACAATACTTTATTATTAAATATATGAAGTTCAATATTATTATCATCATCTTTTAATATTTTCATTAATTCTAAAAGATTTCTACAAGGTATAACTATATTAAAATTATCATCTAAGTTATTATTAACTTTCAAAGTCTTTTTAGATAATCTATAAGAATCAGTTGCAGTACATTCTATTGTATCATTTGATATTTTAAAATTTATTCCAGTTAAAAGTGGTCTTGATTCTTGTGTAGAAGTCGCAAATGCAGTTTGATTTATAATATTTTTTAAATCACTTTTTCTTATTATTATTGGTGTTTTTGTTTCGTTCATATTAGTTTGTGGAAAATCATCAGGATTAATTGCATTTAAATTGAACTCTGAAGTATTAGAATTAATCCATACTTTATATTCATCAATTACTTCTAAAGTTATAACATCACCAGGTAATTTTCTAATTATTTCTAGTATGTATCTTCCTTGTAATACAATGCTACCAGTTTTTCCAATTTCATCAATATCCTTTTTATTAATGAAAGATTGAATAGTTATGTCATTATCACTAGCAGTTAAATATAACCCTTCATTAGCTAAATCAAACTTTATACCAGATAATACTGGAATAATATTTTTTGTAGATATTGCTTTTGAAACATTTGATAAATTTTCAAGTAACTTTTCTTTCTTAATTTTTAATTTCATAAAATTCCTTCCTCCCCTAAATTTTATAATTATTGTTTTTTTTATTATTTTTACTGTTGAAACTGTGGAAAAGTGTTAATAATTACTAAATATTAGCTATTTTTAGCATTTTCCTTGTGGAAAACTTGGTTAATTATTTGATATTTATTCACAATAACTGTTTATTTAATCTTTTCTTCTAGGGTTTCAACTAAATTTTTAAGCTGTTTATTTTGATTAATTTCTTCAGAAATTTTATCTACTGAGTGAATAACTGTAGAATGATCTCTTCCTCCAAATTCAATTCCTATTTTAGGAAAAGATTCATCAGTAAGTTTTCTTGTTAAGTACATTGCAATTTGTCTTGGATAAGCAACGGATGCATGTCTTTTCTTAGATTTTATATCATCAACTGAAATCTGATAATAATCAGCAACTACTCTTTGTATTCTTTGTACACTATTTTTAGTACCAATTGATTTATTAAGATAATCTTTTAATGCATCAATTGCTAAATCAAGAGTTATATCACTTCCACTCATCATAGTTGCATATGCAAACAATCTTGTTACCGCTCCTTCTAGTTGTCTCACATCTGATTGGCAATTATTAGCTATGTATTCTATTACATCATTTGGAACATTACTACTCATTCCTTGTCCTGATATTTTTTTCAACAAAATTTGTTTACGTAATTCAAAATCAGGTGGAAAAATATTGACTGATAGTCCCCAACTAAATCTTGTACGTAGTCTGTCTTCTAGAATTTTTAGATCATCTGGTGATCTATCTGAAGAAATAATAATTTGTTTATTATCATCATATAATTTATTAAAAGTATGGAAAAATTCTTGTTGAGTTTGTTGGGCACTTCCAAGAAATTGAATATCATCTATTATTAGAACATCTATATTTCTATACTTATTTTTAAAATAATCGATATAATCAAAATTTGTACCTTTTTTATCTTTTTTATTAATACCAAGAAAATCTGTAATAAATTGCTCACTAGTAACGTATAAAACATTTTTGCTTGTATTACTTGAAATATAATTTCCAATTGCGTGCATTAAATGTGTTTTACCTAATCCACTTTTTCCATATATAAATAAAGGATTATACATTCTTCCTGGATTTTCAGCAACTGACAAAGCAGCGGCATGTGCAAATCTATTGCTTTCCCCTACTATAAAATTTTCAAACAAATATTTAGGATTTAAGTTTGTTTCTAATTTAATTTTTTCTGTAGGTACACCTATCATATCTACATCTATGTCGATATCATTTTGATTATTTAATTCTTCTTCTAATATAAACTCAATATCAAAATTTGTGCCTGTTACAAGATTTAAAGTATTTTCAATCATTTCACTATAGTTTTCAATTAAATGTTTTTTGTGAATATGCATTGGTACTAATATTTTAGCTTTTCCATTTGATAATTCTACAAGTTTAGTATCTTTAAACCATGTATCAAATGCTAAAGATGTTATTTGTTCTTTTATACTATTTAAAAAGTTTGTCCAAATAACATTTGTATTCATACCTTCACCTCCAAACTTTAAAGCATCAATATATATAATATTTTAAACCAAAAATGTGGAAAAAGGAACAAAAATCTACAAAAAACTTTAATAAACAACATATAAACACATTTTTCCACAGGAAAAAACAAATAATATCAAAAAATTACATTATTTATCCACAAACTGTGGAAAACTATTTACACATATATTGAAAAAATTATACACAATCATGTTAATATTGTGGAAAACTCATTATTTTAAGTAATATTTGAATAAGTTTTCCACAGTTTGTTGTTTATTTCCCGGGAAATATTTCTTGGGAAATAAAACAACAATAATATATTTAATAAATTTATTATAATAAGGTTAATATACAAAAAACAAAATTTTAATCTAAAAACATTGACAAAACTTTATATTTCCTTATAATTATAGTTGCGTTCGAGAAATTACTTAGATCTGGAGGTGTATTATATATGAAAAGAACATATCAACCAAATAATAGAAAAAAACAAAAAAAACATGGCTTTTTTGCACGTGCTAAAAGTAGAGTTTTATCAAGTAGAAGAAGAAAAGGTCGTAAAGTACTTAGTAAATAAATTATGCCACTGATAATCAGTGGTTTTTTACTATTAATAAGGGTGATTTTTATATGAAAAAGATAAACATAGTAAGAAAAAATCAAGATTTTAAAAGAGTTTTAAATCAAAGAAAATCGCTGGGAAATAAATATTTAGTTATATATTATAAAGAAAACAATATAAATTTAAATAGATATGGAATATCTGTAAGTAAAAAAGTAGGTAATGCAGTAACTCGTAATAAAATAAAACGTCAGATTAAAAATATTATAGATAAAAATCAAAATCTATTTAAAAAAAATCAAGATTATATTATAATAGTGAAGAAAGCAATTTTAGATTTAAAGTATAATGAAATCGAAGAATCTATCAAAAAATTAATAACAATAAACAAATGGAGATGAAAATATGAAGAAAAAAAAGCTTGCCATAATTTTAGCAGCTTTAATATTTACGGTAACAGGATGTACTCAAAATTTAAAAGATGATGAAAATAAAGTTGTAACTTATGATAAAACAGGACAAACAATTACAGAAAATATTCTATGTAGACCAACTAATGAAGATGTAATAAAAATATATAAAGATCACAAAGTAGATATTGATAAATTACCTGAATGTTCAGAATTTAAAATTACTTCAGGTGGATATGAAGGGTTATGGACTAGTATATTTGTAAAACCACTAGCATGGTTAATTCTTACAATAGGTAAATTTCTACAAAATTATGGATTTGGATTAATTATAGTAAGTTTATTAATAAGAATTGTTATGATTCCAATTACAAAAAAAACTGCAATGCAATCTGAAAATATGAAAAAAGCTCAACCAGCTATTGATAAAATTGAAAAAAAATATAAAAACAAACCTAAAGATGATAAAGATGTAATGATGCAAAAAACTCAAGAAACTTTAGCAGTTTATAAAAAATATAATATAAACCCAATGTCTGGCTGTTTGTTTTCATTTTTACAAATACCATTATTTTTTGCATTTTTAGAAGCAGTAAATAGAGTTCCAGCACTATTTGAAGAAACTTTTATAGGATTTCATTTAGGAACAACTCCAATAGTTGCGATGACAAAAGGACAATATATATACGTTATCTTATTAATAATAACAATAGCAACTACATATTTTTCATTTAAATTAAATGCAACTGCAACTTCACCTGACCAAGAAAAACAAATGAAATTTATGACAAGATTTATGATAATATTTATTGCGATAGCTTCATTCAGTTTACCTGCAGGTATAGCAATTTATTGGAACACTACAAACTTATTTACTATTTTACAAAATTTATGGGTAAAAAGGTCAAGTAAGGAGAATAATTAATTATGGAAAAATACTTATTCACAGCAAAAACTATAGAAGAAGCAATAACTAACGCACAAGAAGAATTAAATTTAGATAAAGAAGAGTTTATATTCAATGAAAAAGAACATAAACAAGGTTTATTCAGT
Source organism: uncultured Bacilli bacterium (assembly GCA_944372025.1). GTDB lineage: Bacteria > Bacillota_I > Bacilli_A > RF39 > UBA660 > JAFSEX01. The sequence goes on from CALVYE010000035.1 coordinate 10,911, forward strand.
GGTAAAAAAGTAGAAATTGAAGTAATAAAAAAAGAAGATATTGTAAAAGAAATTAATGATTTTCTTATTAAAGTTACAAAACTTATGGGAATTGATACTCAAATAGAAATCAAAATTAGAAATAACACCATAAATATGAGAATGTTTTCAAACAACAATAAAATTTTAATCGGAAAAAATGGACAAACTTTAGCCGCACTTCAAACAATTATAAAACAAATGTTATTAACAAAATACAATGTAAAAATGAATATAATATTAGATGTTGAGCATTATAAAGAAAAACAAATAAAAAACATTGAATATATTGCTAAACAAACAGCTAAAGATGTTGCTAGAACAAAAATTGAAGCAAGTCTTGATCCAATGAATTCATATCAAAGAAGAGCAGTACATAATGTTCTTACAAATTTTAAAGGTGTGTACACAGAAAGTGTCGGAGAAGAACCAAATAGATATGTTGTAATTAAACCAAAAGAAGATTAAAAAATGAACTGATAAAATAAAAGTAGACACAAAAAAAGAAATGTGATCTACTTTTATTTTGTTATAATTAAATTAAGGAGA
>CALVYE010000036.1 GCA_944372025.1 uncultured Bacilli bacterium
CGTATATATAGTTACCCATGCTGTAATGGTATCCAGCTTTGTATACAACTCCATTGTTAGAACAATATATAGGTGATCCATGTCCTACCCCTGCAATGTCAACACCACTATGTAAACGTCCCCAACGATAACCATATGGACTACTAATTGTATAACCTTGTAAGGTTGGCCATCCCCAACTGCTAGTATCTCCGACTGTTGGAATTACTTTACCACCTTTAACTTGAATAGCATTAATTACAGGTTTAAGTTCTTCTGAAGTAACATTTAAAACTGTTACCATTTCTCCATTTACATACTTTTCTTTTTTAGTTATTCTTTCTAGACCATCTTCACCTTTTTGAAGTTCGTATTCTTCTCCAACTAACATAGTATTATCATATTGAATTTCAGTTTCATAGTTTTTAACAGTATCCTCAACTACGTGTTTTTCAACCACTAAATGAAACTGTGGATTGATAAGTCCTATGTTGACTTCTTGGCCTTGGAATAATAAATTATCTTCATCAGTAAATTCAGGGTTTGCTATTAAGAATTCTTCTGGTGATAGTTTATTATTGAAAGCTACTTGACTTATTGTGTCTCCAGGTTGAACTATATATGTTGCTTGTTTTTCGGTTGTTCCAAATAACAATAATTTGGTTAACTCATCTTCATTAGTAAATATTTCACTATCTACAGGTATTAAATCTTTCTTGATTGTAATGTCTTCTTCAATTTCTATATTTTCTATAATACTTCCTGTATCTTTTATTTGTGCTTGCTTGTTATCTAAATATAGTTCATATTGATCTTTATCTACAAAGGTAGCTATACTTTTTTCCATAGCATTCGTAAATGTACTCTTTTTTAATGTGTGTATAGTTCTATCTATATCTTCTCCTTTGATTTCTATTATGTAACCTTCAATTGTAAAAGGTTTTTCATTTTTAATTTTATTATATATAGTTTGTACACTTTCTACTTTATTTTTATATGTTTGATACGGTCTAATATCTAATCCCTTAGGAGAATATACATTTTTAACATTATATTTACTTTTTATTACACTTTGTTGTTTATCTATATAGTCTTCTAGTTCTTCTTTAGATTTAACAATTCCAATTTCTTTTCCATCTAAATATACTTGATATACATCTTGAATAGGTTCTTCATCTTTATTTGTAAAGCCAGTTACAAATAAAACACTAAGTAAAAGTAACCCTGATATGAAAAATGGTAATGATTTTAATATTTTACTCATTTATACCCTCCTCATTAGTCTTTTTTTCATAGTTTTTAAAAGTAGAAAAATTTCGTTCAAATAATAATTCTATTGTGTCAGTAGCACCATTACGATGTTTTGCTACGATGAGTTCACTCAAGCTTATATCTGGGTGTATTGCAGCTTTTTTATTATAGTAATCATCTCTATATAAGAATGCAACTATATCGGCATCTTGTTCGATTGATCCTGATTCTCTTAAGTCGCTCATTATTGGTCTTTTATCTTCACGCATTTCTACAGCACGAGATAATTGCGCTAAAGCCACAACAGGAACATTTAATTCTAATGCCATAGTTTTTAATAATCTTGAAATTTCTGAAACTTCTTGTTGACGGTTTCCTGCGTATCTTGCTGATCCTGATAATAATTGTAAGTAGTCGATAATTACAATACCTAATCCATCATCAGAACTTGCAAGGCGTCTACATTTTGCACGTATTTCGCTTGCAGTTAGACCAGGACTATCATCAATGTATAGCTTAGCATCAGCTAAAGTACTTATAGCTTCATTTATTCCTTCCCAATCTTCATTGTTTAGACTTCCACTTCTCAGTTTAGAGCCTTCTACGTGTCCTATAGAAGAAATCATACGCATAGCAAGTTGTTCGGCACTCATTTCAAGGTTAAATAAGGCAACGGTTTTTCCAGAAATTGCAATATTTGTAGCCAAATTAACTGCAAAGGCAGTTTTTCCCATGGCAGGACGTGCAGCGACTACTATAAATTCGCTTCCATGTAATCCTGATGTTAAGTTGTCTAATGCATTAAATCCTGTAGAAATTCCTGTTATATTTCCTTCATTTTGTGCTAGTTCTTCTAAAATATTTTGAGCGTTGGTTACAACTTCAGCAATGCTTTTAAATTCACTAGCTTTTCTATTTTTGATAACATTTAAAATTTTCTTTTCAGCATCATCTAAAATTTCATTGGTCGATTCATTTGCATCATAACTTTCGGTAGTTATCTCAGTTGATACTTCTATTAATCGCCTAAGAATAGCTTTATCTCTAACAATTTCGATATAATAATCTACATTAGCAGCAGAAGGTACTGAATTAACGACTTCGGTAAGGTATTCGACCCCACCAATTTTATCTAAATAATTTTTGGCATTTAATGCTTCAATTACTGTTGTTAGATCTATAGGTTTTTTTTCATCAGCTAGTTCTTTTATAACTTCGAACATTTTTGCATGACTATCTAAATAGAATAGCTCAGGATAAAGTTCTTCAGTAGCACGATTTATTGCATATTTAGATAAGAACATTGCACCTATAACAGATTGTTCTGCAGTAATATTATGAGGTAAAACTCTTTCTTGCATTATAACACCTACTTTTCTTTAACTACTTGTATTTTTAAAACTCCTTTTACATCTTTTCTAAGTTCTATTTCAATATTGTGAAATCCTAAACTTGATATAGGACTATCTAATTTTATTTTCTTTTTATCAATTTTGATTCCTATTTTATTTAGTTCATCATGAATTTGTTTTGTAGAAATACTTCCAAACACTTGATCTTGTTTTCCAGTTTTTAGCTTAAATATTATGTTTGTTTTTTCTATTTTTTCTTTTATTTTTAAATTGTTTGCTTTATCTATTTCATCTTCCTCTTTTGCTTTTTTATTTTCAGTATCAAGTCTTTTTTTACTAGATTCAGTTAATGGGACAGCATATCCATTTTTAATTAGAAAATTTTGTGCATATCCTGCTTTAACTTCTTTTATTTCATTTCTTTTTCCTTGACCTCTTAAATCTTTAATAAATATAACTTTCATTATATACCTCCTGATTTTTATAATTTTTCAATAATTTTTAATAGTTGTTTTTTAGCTTCTATAAGTGATGTATTATACATTTGGCAAGCAGCATCTGTAATATGTCCTCCACCATTTAACTTTTCCATTATTTTTTGAACATTTACATTTCCTAGAGAGCGCGCACTTATTCCAATTATATTTGAATTGATTTTTCCTATACAAAAGGATGCTTCAACTTCATCAAACTGTAAAAGACTATCGGCAATTTTTGCAAGTTGTTCTTTACTATATATTTCAGTTTTTTTGCCAACAGTTACTGCATATATACCTTTAATTATTTCTGTATTAAATATAATTTTTTGCATACTTATATATTGCTTTAGATCTTCTTTTAAAAGATATTGGACTTCTTTTGTTATCGCACCATGTTTTGTTAATTCTGCTGCAACTTCATGTGTTTTTTCAGTAGTTTTAATTGTAAAATTATTAGTATCTAAAGTTAATCCTGCAAGCATTACTGTAGCAACATAATCTGGTATATCTATATTCTTATTAGACAATAAATCAAATACTATTTCTGTAGTACTTGATGCTTCATCATCAATATATTTGATTATACAGTTATTTATTGTATCCTTACTCTCGATATGGTGATCTATAACTATTACATTATTACTAAGTTTAAATATATCGGGATTTTGTGTCATATCTTTCTTATGACAATCGAGTACTATAAGTAAAGTATTTGAATCAACTTCTATATTTTTTAATGCTTTAATATCGATATTCATATTTAACTCTTTTAATTTTTGAATTGCTCTTTTTACACCTAATTCGGTATCTTCTTCATCTATATTTATATATGTTTCTTTATCTAAATTTTCTAAGAAGACATATAGTCCGACTGATGAAGCTAAAGCATCTAAATCAATTTCATTATGGGGAATTAATACTATCTTTTCATAATCATTTAAAACTTCCATAAATTTGTCATAAAATTTTTGCCTTTTAATTTTCATAGTATCACCCTCTTTATGCATATATAAATAATTATACTATAAAATAGAAAAAATTGTAATGTTTAGTATTACAATTGTTTAATAAATTTATGATATTATTTGATTTTTTTAGATATTTTATTTAATAATTTTTTCGCACTTCTTTTCTTTTTTAATATAAGCAAGATAATTATTAAAATAATACCTACGCCCACATAAATATATTTTGAATAATCTTCTTTATAATCTTGCCACATCCCAAGTTTTTTAGATTTTGCTTCTTTTTCTAATTTCTTTAACTCATTTAAATATTTATAATTTCCATATATATATTTAACTTCGGCATAGCCATTTTCTACTAAATTTTTTTGTAAAACTTCCCCATCTACAATAACCCATGCTAAAACTCTATCATATTTATCTAATTTATCACTTTCGCTATCATATTCTAATTCTATTTTGCTCGCATTTTTAAGTTTATTACATACATAATTAGATGCTTCTTTTCCATAAAATTCTTTTTTAGTAGTGCTTTCAGGTGTATTTATTGCAAGATATCTTACCGTAATATCTTCGCCATTTAAATTAAAATGAGTTGTATCACCATCTACACATTTTGATAGGGTTACTATATCTCTATCAACAGAAGTTGTGGATTCAGCTTTGTTTTCAGTGTTTTCTTCAACAGTTCTTGTTGAAATTTCACTACTATTTTCACTTTTGTTAACAGAACCTGTGGATTTATTACATATATCTGTAACAATATCTCCATCTGCATACCACTTTCCATCACGTAAGATAGCTTTATGATAATGCTTATCACTACCATGATATCCATATTTAATGCCATTACATTCTGTAATTGAATCTTGTTTTAATAAACCACCACTTGCATTTACACTAATAGGTAATATTAAAAAAAACATTAAAGTAAATAAAATTTTTTTGAACTTCATATAATCACCTATAATAATTATACTATAAATAGTTAAATGCCCTACATAAAATTCTTATAAGTAATAAAATATTTGTGTAGGGGGTTTAATTATAATGAATGAATATTTTAATTATTTAAATATGGATACTGAATTTACACCAGCTTTTCCTAATGATAATATATTTAATAAAAACATAATACAAAATAAAATGTATCCATCACAACTTGAAAATATAACAGGGATACAAAATATAAATAATCAAGTTAATTTTCAAAATATGAATGCAAACGTTAATAATTCACAAAACTGTGGATTAATCAGTCCAGCTTTGGGACTTTCTAGAGGGAATATGTTTCCAGAATTATATGATCCTTATAAAAATGAAAGAAAAGGAGAAATAGTTCCTAAAAATGATATGGAAAGGCAACTTCTAGAAATACAAAAGTTAGGGTTTGCTATGAAAGATATAAATTTATATTTAGATGTTCATCCAAATGATACTTGTATGATAAATTTATATAATAGGTATGCAAAACAAAAAATGGAGGCTTTGGAAAGATATGAAAGACAGTATGGACCAATAACTATGAATAGTAGTGCTTTAAATAATGTTCCTTGGGCATGGAATTCATCTAAATGGCCATGGGAAGGAGGAAATTAGAATGTGGGCATATGAAAAAAAATTACAATATCCAATTAATATTAAAAAAAGAGATTTAAAAATGGCTCAGACAATTCTTACTCAATACGGTGGTCCAAATGGTGAACTTGCAGCAGCTTTAAGATATTTAAATCAAAGATATACGATGCCTGATGATAAAGGGAAAGCACTTCTTACAGATATCGGAACGGAAGAATTAGAACATAGATGTTATCAGTAAAAAATAATATATTCTAAAAAAACTCTTTCTATATTATATATAGTAAATCCAATAATTAAAAATTAAAAAAACTTATTAATAATAATTATTATAATTCAATGCTATAATATATAACATCTCTAGCAGTATTGGAGGTGTTTTTAATATGGATAAAGTTTATTTTATTGATAATAATAAATTTTTTTCGATTCCAAAAAAGAATATATTATATTTTCATAGAAGTGATAGAAAAATTTTTATTGAATGCAAAGAATTTGTAGAATATGTTACAAATAAAACATTAAAAGATTTGGAGAATATATTAGATGATGATTTTATTCATGTTCACAAATCTTATATTATAAATATGGGAAATGTAAATTTAATTGATAAAACAAAAAGAATTGTATATTTTGATGGAAATAAAAGTTTAAAAATATTAACTGATAATGGGCTTAAAAAAATAGAGCTATACTTTAAAAATAAAATATAGCATATTCATAATCAACATTTATACAAGAAATAAAAGCTAGTAACTTTAATTATTTACTAACTTAATACTCTCTTTTCATTTTTTCTAAAGTTATTTCTTCTTTTTTATTTTTGTTATTATCCACGAAAATAATATCAAAATTACATACTCTTAAGATTTCAACAAATATTTCAAATGTAGGATTTGTGTTACCTCGTTCATAATTAGATATAGTCGTATCAGCTAATCCAATTAGATTTCCTAATTCCTTTTGAGATAAATTAGCTTTAATACGAGCATTTTTTATAATAGTTCCTATCATAATTACCACCATTTTAATTAAATCAAAAGTAGTTTAACAAGTCATAAAATCGCAATATGTATTGCGAAACAATAAAAAGTTATTATATAATAATTATTAATATCTTATGTTTTATAACTTTTTAAATGATATAAATTTAACGAAAGATATTATTGTAAATTATTAAGGAGGAAAACAATTGGAAAAACAATTAAAGAAATTGATTCATTTATCAGAACTAAGAAAGGAAAACAAATATTCATATCAATATATGGCTGATAAATTAGGAATTAGCAAGCCATTATATTGGCAAATTGAGAACGGCGAAAGAAGATTATCATATGTAATGGCAATAAAGATAAGTAAAATCTTTAAAATGAAACCTGATAAATTATTTTATAATGACTTTGTAAAATAGTTTATATTTTAATTATTAATAGATTTACTCATAAAAAAAGAGCTAGTAACCAATTAAGATTACTAGCTTTGTTTTTATATATTAATATGAACTGCACCTTTCATGTTTGTATTGTTTGTGTATGTATAAGAAATTCTTCCCTGTCTTTGTAGTTCTTTACAATAATTTAATAAGCATTTGCAATATTTTTATAATTTGTATCATTTACCTCTATTCCTTTGTAAAACTCCTTTAATTTTTGTGGTCTTTTTATTTTGCCTTTTTTAGAATATTTAGGAATAATTTTGTAATAATGAGCATCATACATTGCATAAGTTATTCTTGGAATAGTTTTTTTATCTAATTTATATATTTGTATAATATATTTAATTTTATCTTCACAATTTGATATAATTCCATATAATTTTATGATTCCATAATTATTCATGTAAATATATACATTATAATCAGTATCATTGGTTATTATTAATCTTTTTTCATTTAAAGCAATTTTGTATATATCTTTATCTTTCATACTTTTATTAGTTTTAGTAATGTGTTTAACATCATGCCCATCTGCTTTAAGAGACTCAACATATCCATATGGAACGTTCTCATCTAGCAATAATTTCATATTAATTATATTTTAATAATTTTATATACCCAGTTTTTTTTATATAGTACAATATTGAAGCAATATATTGGTCTGCTGTAATGCTTGGGAAATCAACTAATAATTTTTGGATAAATTCATTTTGAGTTTTATCGTCGTACTTGTTTATATTCATTAACAAATGATTAAAAACAATTTCAGGGGTAATACGAGTATTTTTAATTACTAGTTTACCATTAAGAACATCTTTATTACTTTCAAACGTATCTGAAAAGTCGTATTTTCTTAACATTTGTTTAATATATACAAGTGATTTTAACTTTTGAAAAAATAAGACTATTTTATTATCTTTTTTTTCTTTACTTTTATTATGTTCTAAAGAAGAATCACAAATTGATAAAATATCATTCATATTACTCCCTCTCCTTCTGGCATAATTGTAGCATACATTTATTATTTTGACAATGTTTTCCATTAATGTACCTCCAACATTAATTTTATTTTAACTCATTGTTAAGCATATAAGTTTAAAAATTACAACAAAAATAACGACAAAAAAAGAGCTAGTAACCAATTAAGATTACTAGCTTTGTTTTTATATATTAATATGAACTGCACCTTTCATGTTTGTATTGTTTGTGTATGTATAAGAAATTCTTCCCTGTCTTTGTAATTCCTTACAATAATTTAATACTGTTGTAACAGAAATACCACTTATATTAAAGTCAACTGCTTTACCGTATTGATGTGGACTGTTATCAGCATGTCCTGCTAAACTGTCATTAAATTTTTTACATCTAATTCCTGATGTAATATTGAATGATTTTCCAAAATGATTTCTTATATCTTGACATACGTATAATAGCTTTGTCTGAACATTAACAGGATATCCTGAACATGAACGTGGACATCTAAATTCACTTAATCTAAAGTTTTTAGCATAAGACCAGGCATCAATATAGCTTCTTGTAGTAGGACCGCATATATTGTCTGCAGATAACAAATAATCCTTTTGAAATCTTAATATTGCGTTTTGAGTAGCTGGACCACAATATCCATCTACTGCTAACCCATATCCTCTAACATTTAATTTAGATTGTATGTCTTTCCAAACAAGAATGGATTTAGCCTCTGTATTAGGTCCAAAGCTTCCATCTACTGCTAAACCATAAGCTTTTTGGAATTTTTTAGTTGCTTCCTTACTTAGTGGTCCAAAACTTCCATCTATATTTCCAGTATAATATCCTAGATATTTTAATTGCATTTGTTTTTGTTTTATTGTCACTTTTATCACTTCTTTCTAAATAAATTTAATAAACTTATTATAATTTTTTGCGACTTCGTATTCTATTTTACAACCTCTTGCTTTTTCCCAACCATTCATAAAAATAATTGCATCTACTTTGCTAATAAATTCAATAGATTTTGATAGGTAATATATTGCTTCATCACAATTTTTGGGTGCATTATCAGATATTACAGTATCAACAACTTCATATCCCTGTTCAGTTAATTCATTTACTAATGTTTTTCTTTCTTCACGAACTTCTTCGTTTGTTTTACCATTCATTGGTTGACTAATCATTACTTTCACTTTATCACTTCTTTCTATTTTGGTTCTGTATAAGTCATAGCATTTTCGCTATCTGATAACCCTTTTGTAGTAGGGTCTTGTATTGCGTTAAACACAGATACAACCACTAATCCTAATACGTAAGGATTTAAGACTGCTTCTAGTAAAACTTGTCCTACTTTACCCCAAGTAGTTAAATCTTCTACAGCAAGCCCTAAATAAGCTAAAATAGGCATTAAAATCGCAACTCCTATTTGTATCCAAAAATATGGATTTTTAATTCTTACTTCCCAATTTATTTTCATCTCTTATTACCTCCTCTCTAATACTGTGATTCTTGTTTCATGATCATTTAATTGAGCATGTATTTCTTTTCTATCGCTTTTGCTATTTTTTATTTGACCATTTAGTACTTCAATAGTTATATTTAATTTTGTAATAGTAGAATTTAATTTAAGTATTACGGTTACTATTGGTATCATAGCTCCTATAAATCTTAATATTGTTATTATTGTATTATCCATTAGAATCACCAAACAATCCTGTTTTATAACCAATAACATATATCGGGATTAAAAATGAATTATCTGGACTGCTTCCTATATGTAAAGTTTTAGCTGATGGTACAGAAGTAAATCTTTGATATATGTTTGTATTTTCAGTGTATAACATTGGTGCACCATATAAAATTGGTACTCTTGTTGACAGTGCAATATTTGTGTTGCCTCTCCATGTTTTTGCTAGAACAATATATTCATCATAATTTTCAATGTTCTCATTCAAAGTTATATCTTGTTCCTCAAAAGATACAGTTGGATTAGGATTAGTCCATAAAATAGTACCGCTAACATCATTTATTAGTTTTTTAGTAGCATTACTACTATAAACATCTTTATCATTTGGAGTGTCGCTTGCTCCTATTACATTTGATGTTTCTGGTGTAGATGTTATATTTTTAACTTTCATTATATAGTTTACTGTTATGTATGGTTGTAAGTTTGTGTGTGCTTGTCCGCCGCCTACAGGTTCAGTATTAAATGTAGTTTTATCAGGACCTTCAGCACCAGCTCTAAAAGTGTTATTAGTTAATCCATCTTGGTGTCTATATATTATTGAATATTCGTGATAATGTGATGGTATTTGTTCAATAGTAAGTGTTACTTCTTCACTACCACCTGTTTTTCCTAGTTGATTAAACCATTCTTTGTTTACGTTTAGTCCTACTGGAACTTTACCACTCATATCTGGTAAATTAAATGTAGTAGACTCATCTCCAGCACCATAAGTTGTACCTATTAAATTAAATAGTTCTGCATATTCTGTTCTTGATAATGCTTGCCCATTTACAAATTTATATCCTGTTGGTTCTGTAGTTCCAAAATACATTTTTGTACTTCCTATTGGTTCTGTATCTCCTCCTGAACCACTTCCGCCGCCATATGATTTAAATGATGTTCCATCGTAGTAATAAATGTTAGTGTTTTCTAAG
>CALVYE010000037.1 GCA_944372025.1 uncultured Bacilli bacterium
GTCTTTTGGCATGGGATTATTTCCAATTTATAACTTTCTATCAAAAAGTACTTGACTTTTAATAGTTAGCCTCCAATTCAAAATAAGGCAAAATATTTTGCCTTATTTTATTAATTTCTTTCTTTAATTTTGTATTGTCCAACTTTATCTCTTAAGAAATTCAATTTAGCACGTCTAACTTTACCTTTTCTTACAACTGTAATTTTTTCAATTTTTGGTGAATGAACTGGAAAAATTCTTTCTACACCAATTCCAGCTGATTTTTTTCTTACAGTAAATGTTTCGCTAATTCCACCATTACGTTTTGCGATAACTACACCTTCGAATGCTTGAATTCTTTCTTTGTTCCCTTCTTTAATTTTAACATCAACACGAACAGTGTCTCCTACTCTAAATTCAGGAACATCAGGTTTAAGTTGACTTTTAGTAATTTTGTCTACTAAATTCACGATATAGTCACTCCTTTTCTAATAAAATGATCTTGAAACTTTAAATTATATTATATATTCAGCGGATCACTTCTTTTTTAACAATATGAATTTTAACATATATTTATTATTTTATCAAGATAAATTTTTAAATTATCTACTTTTTCCTGTATGCATTTCATTTTCATATCTTTTTTCTTCTTCGATTTCAAATACTCTTCTTTTTATTTCCTTTCCCATAAGGTTTAATCGTTTCAATAATTTTTCAGTTTGCTCATCTCTCATAAATTTAGCATATTTTGCTCTTATAATTGATTTGAAGTGTTCCACACGATTTAAAACTCCTACCATTTTACCAGTATCATCAGAGTCATCAGATGCAATTTCACTAACTAAATATAGAATTTTTTTATATTCTTTATCTATTTTTTTATTTAAAATTTTTTCTATTAAGGTTGGAGACATAAATACAACTTTTGTAACGTCGATTGTTTCACGTTTTTTAAACTTATTTTTAGGATTTACATCGTATCCTATTTCTAATTTATTTTTATATTCAATTAGAACCATTTCTTTATTTTTATTATCTTTACTTATAATGTAATTTCTATTCATACTTATCCCTCCATTAAGTCTGGTCTTTTCTCTTTAGTTTTCTTTATTCGTTCTTCATTACGCCATTTAGTAATATTGGCATGATGCCCACTAAGTAAAACTTCGGGAACTTCCATACCTTTATATACTCTAGGCTTTGTATATGTTGGATAATCTAAAAGTTTGTCATTAAAAGAATCATTGAGATGACTGTCTTTATTAATTACTCCATCTATTAGTCTAACAACAGAATCCGTAACTACCATACTAGGTATTTCTCCCCCTGTTAATACATAATCACCAATGCTTAATTCTAAGTCAACAATAGAAAGTATTCTTTCATCGAAACCCTCATAATGACCACAAATAATTATTATATGTTTTAATTTTGAAAGTTCATATGCTTTTGTTTGATTATATTTATATCCTTGAGGAGTCATCATAATAACCTTTGTATCATCTTTTTTTAAAGCTTCTACAGCCTTAAAAATTGGATCACACATCAGTACCATGCCACTTCCCCCACCGTATGGAGTATCATCTACTTGTTTATTATTATATTCTGAGTAATCTCTTATATTGTGAATATTTATTTTTACAAAATTATTAGAAATTGCTCGCTTAATTATCGATTCATTTAAAAAATTTTCAAACATATTTGGAAAAAGTGTCAAAATATCTATTATCATTCTATCAAACCCTCAATATATTTAATATACACTTTATTATTTAAAACATCAACATTTTCTATAAATGATTTATTATTGGGAATATATTTTTTTTGATTTTTATTATTCTTTATAACAATTAAACTTTTATTGTCTTTAACATATTCTATTTTTTCAATTATTCCTATATTCTCATCTTTAATATAACAACTCATCCCTATTAAATCTTCATCTAAATACTCATTGAAATTAAATTCATCTCTGTTAATATATACCTTATTATTTTTATATTTTAAAACATCATTTATATTATTATAATTATCAAAAGTAACCATATCAAAATTTTTATGCACTCTATAGGTATTAATAATTTCTTCATTTTTTTCTTTTCCAATATATAATTTATTACCTTTTTTAAAAACTTGAGATTTAAATTTAAAATGTGATATTATTCTAAGTTCTCCTTTTATACCGTGTGTATTAACTATTTTTCCAATACAAATATATTTCATTTTATCACCATTAATTATCTAGTTCATAAAGAATAATGCTAGTAGCAACCCCCACATTTAAACTTTCACATTTTTTATTCATATTTATATAAATTTGTTTATCACATAATTTCTTAATATTATCACTTACTCCATTACCCTCATTACCTACAATTACACATATTTTTCCATATTCTTTAAGGCTTTTAATATTTATTCCACCATCTACATCTGTTCCATATATTTTATAACCGTTTGCCTTTAATAATGGGATATAACTCGCTAAATCTTTACGAATGATATTTATATTAAATAACATTCCTTGTGTTGCACGTACAACTTTAGGATTATATAAATCTACGGTATTTTCACTTAAAATAACGGTATCTACTGAAAAAGCACAGGCACTTCTTATAATTGTACCTAAATTTCCTGGATCATTAATATCATCCAATACTAAAATTTTATTACCAATCTCTTTTTCTTCTTTTTTCTTGCATACACCAAGAACAGTACATGGTGTATCTAGTGCGGTAATTTTTTTTATTATTTCAGGTGTTACATAATACGTATCTACATCTATAGGTAAAATTTTTCCTTTTTCTAAGATTAACTCTTGAAGTGCTCCTGCTTGATATGCCTCAGTTACTAAGTTATTACCTTCAACTATAAAAAGTCCTTTTTCATCACGATATTTTTTTTGAGATAATTTTGTCCACTCTTTTACTTTTTTGTTTTCTAAAGATTCTATTTCCATTTTTATCACCAATTTAATTATACAATAAATATTTTTGTTTTTAAAGAAAACATCTTCAAAATTGAAGATGTTTATTAAAAATTTATTTACCACCAGTTTTACTAGTATATTCCTCTTTATTGTTAGGATTTACTTTAACGTTAGCTGAATCACTTGTGTTTGATTCAACCTTACATGTTAAAGCACCTGGTTCGTTAAAACATGTTATACATAAATTGTTTAGTGAGTTATTAACTAATCCCATTAAAAAAGATACTAAGGGAAAAACAAAGAATACAGCAACTCCAATGATTAACTTTTTGAAGAAAATTTTTTCACTTTTTCGCATTTCTTCATCATTACCCGAAATTATTGCTTTTATAAAACCAATACTTCCCATAATTATTATGATTACGGGAATAACTATTTTTATAATATTAAAAAATGATCCTGCCAAAGAAAATAATCTTTTGCCCGCTAAACTTTCGCATAATGAAATCATTATATTAACTAAATCCATTTTTTCTCACCATCCAATTTATTTTTTCAATTCATTTCTTAATTTTTTATAATTGGGTACATATTTACTAACTAAATTCCAAAAATTTATAGAGTGATTAGGATGTGTAAAATGACATAATTCATGAAAAATTACATAATCAATTATATTCTTTTCGTATCTTATGAGTTTAGAATTTAAGGTAACATTATTATTTTTTCTATTACATACTCCCCATCTAGTTTTCATTTCTCTAATTTTTAAATTAACTTTGGGTAATTTTTCTTCTACATTATTTTTACAAATTTCTAATTGTTGACTAAATATTAATTTTGTTTGTTTTTTAATCCATTTTTCTAAAGTTTTTTCATCTTTAGTAAAGATTTTATTATCAAAAATAGATGTATCTTTAGAATTATCTATATATACTATATCATATTTTTTACCTAGATAATAAAAGTCTTTATCTTTTATTTGCCTTGTTTCTTGCTTATCGATCATTTTACATATAGTTTTATAATTATCATTTATAAGTTTGTCTATTTGTCTTTTTGAAACTAGTCTGTTACATGTAATATATATTTTTAAGTCATCTTTTACTTTTAAGTACATATTTTTGATTTTCTTTTTTTCAATTATTATTTCATATTGTTTTTGATTGTGTTCAAAATACATACATCTTCACCCTGAAATTCATTTGTTAATAAATATTTTATTCTTTAATACTAGATTCTACATATTCTAATAATTTTAAGAACAATCGTATAAAGTTTTGATCAATTTTATCTTTTTTTAATTTTCTAATTTCAATTCTTTTTTTCTTAATAGGTATTTCAGAAAACATTATATTGCTAATCTTTTCTTTCTTTAAAGTTTCTATAGGTAAATCTGAAATTATACTATCAATATCTTGATTTATAAGTTTTAAAGACTCAAGTTCGATATCTCTACCTCTACAGTTAATAACTAATTTTTCAGTTGTTGGAACATCATTTATTTCTACAACAAAATCATTATCATCTTCATAGGATAAGGTTGGAACTTGTGTATCATTTACATATGCAACTACAACATTGGCTTTTTTGACATTTCTAAAACGTATTACATATGTTCTTTTTGATGGTAAAATCCCACTTTTTCCAGCAGTAGGCTTTATACCTAAAGCATAATCATTCTTTCGATAATTATACTCGATAGTAGTTATTGTATATAACCCTTGTTTATAGTTCATTGTCGTACCATCATCTTCGTATAAATTATAAAAATTATTAGTACCAGGAAATACTTGAATTTCCATTCTCTCAGGAATTACTGTATCATTTAAATTTTTAGGTATTGCCATAGGTATTATCGCACCTGCAGGAACAAATACGGGATAATCTTCATCTTTATAGAAGAATACATTGTCCTTTCCCCCCACATATTTTTTCCCGTCTTTAAAATCATACCATACTCCTTTTGGTAAATAAAATCTATGTATTACTCGGTTCATTAGTTCATCTTTTTTTTCTAATATTGGAGATACAAGCATCTCTGAACCTAAGTAATATTGATTACGAGCTTTACCATCATCGTAAAGCGCGGGTACTTTATAATAAAGAGGTTGAATTAGTGGTACTCTATTTTTATGAAATTTATAGCTTTCAGAATAAATATATGGAATTAAACGATATCTCAAATTTAGATAATCTTTTGTTATATTTTGTGTTTTATAATCTAATTTCCATGGTTCTTTTTTATAATATTTTCCATCATCAGATGATATTCTAAGTATTGGAGAAAAAGTTCCAAATTGAATATATCGTAAATATAATTCAGGATCTTCAATTCCTTTATAAAAACCACCTATGTCATGACTCCACCATGAAATACCAGCATTAGCAGCAGATGAATTATAAAATGGAAGTTCTCTTAAGGTATTCCAATTAGAAATAGTTCTACCTGAATAACATATTGGATATCTATGTGGTGCGATTTTTGCGTTTCTACTAAGAATTAATGGTCTAATTTTTGAATTAGTTTCCATATCTTTAATGTGATAATGATTTATTAAGAATAATTTTTCTAAATCTTTATTTTGGGGTTTGTAATCTATCCAAAAAAAGTCGAATCCTAAATCCATAATAGGATGTATAAATACTTTTAAATAAGCTTCTACCCATTTTAAGACTTTAGGGCTAAAAGGAATTAAATCTGAGTCTACACCTAAATATTCTTTGATTATTTGAAATTTAGGTTCTGAATTAGTTATTCCATCACTTGGATCTACGTTAATTCCTACTTTTACATTATTATTGTGAAGAAAAGTTGTAAGACTTTTTGGATCTTTTATATATTGTCCATTAAATGTGAAGCCTGTTTTTAATATTTTCCCATCATACTCATTTTGTATGTGCCATGGAGTATCTAATAAAAATACTGATATTGGTATTTTTATTTCTGCAAAATTTTCTAAAACTTTTTTAATATCAAGTTCACTATAATTGGTGTTTTTACTCCACCATACTCCAAGTACATAACGAGGAATCATTGGTGGATCTGTCGTCAGTTTATAATAATCATTTAAACATAAACCGAAATCTTTTCTATATGCAAAAAGATAAATATCTATTCCTTCGCTTTCTCTTGGAATAAAAACTCCGTTTTCATTTAAAACCATACTATTAGAGTCATCATAAGAGGCAAATCCATCTGCAGAATAAAGTCCATTATCTAATTTTAATGCGCCTTCAAAATCATCTAGTGAAACATTACTTCCACCATAATTTCTAACTTCAGGATGTTTATAATACCATGATCTATCAGTATTGTTTAGATTAACTCTAAGATGTGCCCCTGGGAAAAATTTAGAACCTAAAAAATGCTTTTCTTTTTGATATTCCACATTAAAATATTTAGTATTTATTTGAAGAAACGTAGCATCTTCTTTTACTTGAAAATCAACTAGAGGAAAATTTCTATCCCACGCAAATTCAGTAGGTCTATCTTCAAAAATTCCGTTTTCGTTGTATTCAAATCTTATTAAACGTTCACTTAAAACGGTAAATCTATATTTATTTCCTTTTATTATAGATTTATCATTGCTTTTGTTATTAAGGTAATCCACTAAAAATTCTAGATTCGAACTATTCATTATAGACACCTACTCTCCTAGTATAAATAATATCATAAAATTATCTCAAAAACAAGGAATAGGGTTAATTTATATTTTTATAAGTTAAAAAAAACATCCTAAAAATTTTTAGGATGTTTATAGTTTATTTTCTTAGATAGTGTTTTACTTTTTTGTTTTTTAGTTTCAGGTTGTTTAAATTCAAAGAGGTTTTCTACAACTTGATTTAAAACATGTACTTTATCTCTATAAATAACTTCTATAATTTTATTTTCGAGCGTAATAATATAACAATATTTTTTAGGTTCATTTTTAATATTTTCATTCAAATTTTTTCTTACAATTTCAGGAGCACAATTTAAAGTATAATAACCATTTTTTTGCTTTTTTAATTCATAAATTGTATAACATAGTGGTTGACTTACATCTTCTATAAATAAAACTTTTAAATCTTTCATATAATATCACCACTGTATTATATGGGTATTTCATCTATTTGTCACTTAAATATTTTATAGTATCTTGTAAAGTTTTAGCTTCGTATATTTCAATTTTATATTTATTTTTTTGCTTTTCTTTTTTTACTTCAGAGAAGTTTTCTGATGGCGCTAAAAAGATATCACAATTACTATCTACCGCACCTTTTAGTTTATATTTTACTCCTCCAATTTCTCCAATGTTACCTTCTAAATCAATTGTACCTGTTCCGCATATTTTTTTACCATCATACAGCGTTATATTATTAATTTTTTCGTATATTCCAAGTCCTAACATAAGTCCTCCGCTAGGACCAGATTCATTAGCTTTAAAATTAACATTAACTTCTGGATCAGTTTTTATATTATAATTTGTTACTACACTTATTCCTGTAATTTTTTCGTTTTCATAATCAATTATTTCAGCAGTACGAATTTCTTTTTTATCTTTGTGAAGTACTTCTATGGAAACCGTATCTCCTACTTCCATTTCTTTAATTGTATTTCGGTATTCATCGGCATTATGAATTATCTTTTCATTCAATTTTATTATTTGGTCCCCTACTTCCAAATCAGTATTTGCCTCTTCAAAAACGTATGAAACAAAAACTTTTTGACCTGTAATTGTATATTCTTTATCTGATATTTCAAATGCGTTGATTGTTGCATTATCTATAGATTCTTGTAAAAGTACTTTATTTCGGTAAAGTTCTTCTTCGAAATCATAATTTTCATCTTCTATTTTCGTTAAGTCCCAATGTGGAATTACATATGATAAAAGAAAAGTAGCGACATTGCCTTTCATCTGATTGACATAACACATATTAACATTAGGTTCATTTTTAGAATCCTCTACTTCAATTCTATCACTTAAATTTATTATTCCGCCACCATTGTAAATTGAATATGGTAAAGGGAAAGTAAAAATAAAATATAAGACAATAACGAAGATTAAAAACTTATAGTTTTCCTTTATAAATTTTTTTAAATAAGCATATATTTTACTAAACATACTTTGTAGCTCCTTTTAAACACTATATATAATTATAACAAAAAACAGGTGAATATATGAAAAAAAATCTAAATTCTTTTATTATTTTATTAACGACAATTTTTTTAACTATAGAAGTAATAATGAATTCTGAAGAGGTAATTGATAGTGCTCGTTTTTCTTTTACAATATGGAAGGATAATATTTTTCCGACACTTTTTCCATTTTTTGTGGCTTCAAATTTATTAATAAGATATGGATTTGTAGAAATCATCGGAGAATTTTTAAAACCATTTATGTACAAAGTTTTTAAAATTAAAGGAGAATGTGCTTTTGTTCTTATTCTTAGTATGTTAAGTGGATTCCCTTCTAGTAGCAAATATACTAAGGAATTATATGATAACGGTATAATAAATGAAAAGGAAGCATCGAAGCTTCTTACTTTTACGCATTTCCCTAATCCTTTATTTGTTATTGGTACTGTGTCTGTCTTGTTTTTAAATAATAAATTTTTAGGATATATTATATTAATTTCTTTATATTTATCTAATATTATTATTGGTATAATTTTTAGAAATTATTATGTATCTAATAATGATAATAATGGTATTTCAATAAAAAATGCATTTAATAAAGTAAAAAAAAGATACAGAGAAAATGAAAACTTTGGAAGTGTACTTACAAAAACACTTTTAGATAGTGTTAATTTGTTACTTTTAATTTTAGGAACAATCTCTTTATTTTTAATTGTAAATAAATTAATTACTAATCTGCTTAATTTTAACGATTTAAATAGAGCTTTATTTTCAGGTTTTTTAGAAATGACTGGTGGTCTAAAATATGTATCGCTATTAGGAATAGATATTAATATAAAAATCTTATTTACAACTATGATTTTAGCTTTTGGTGGATTATCTGTTCATACTCAAATATATAGTATAATTGCAGACACAAAAATAAAATACCTCCCATTTTTTATTGCAAGACTTTTACATATTGTCTTGAGTGGAGGTATTGTATATTTGCTTTTTCAGGTATTTGAATTTTAAGTACTATTTATGAAATTATATAGCTCTATACCATAATCTATGTCATCATTATCATATTTTATAGGTATTTTAATTGTATATATTTTATCTACAACATTCATTTTTTGACATTCTATTTTCCCCATATCTATATTTATATTATCATCAAAAAGTATTTTTTCGTTTCCTACCATTATGTACTTATTACCAGTTTTATTACTTATTTCTATATTTGTAGTTGTATTGTCACTATATGTAATGTTACAAGTATTTGATGTAGATATAATATTTTGAATTTCTTTATTTGTAAAATCATCACCAATTTTTTCATTTAAAATTATTTGTTTTGAACTTATTTTATTTTTTACATATAAATCACTTAATCTTCGATTTAAGCTTATCGATGTATTAAATATAACTAGAAGAATTGCAAAAGCAAGCGCAAAACTAATAACTAGTTCATATATCATGAATCCGTTTTTTTTCATTACACCCTCCAGATTATAAATATATAAAATTTATACACTAATTTTAATTATATTATTTTATATTATAGAATAATAAATCATTGATAATAGTGTCTTAAAATATTAATTTAAAACACTATTGTCATATAAAAACTTAAAACATTTTTATGGAATTAATGTAGTATGAAATCCATAAGTAACAGTCATCCCCCAAGTATTCCCAGAATTGAAAATACCACCAAGAACACCAGTACCAGCATAATCACCACCACGAAGAGACCACTGATTTGTATTATTAGGAAAATATGCAAAATCAGAATACCACTTCATTGTCTCATAGGTTGCATCTCCTTTAATTGATTTTTCTTTTGTTATATTATCTGAACTTGTTCCTGTATATTTTTCATAATATTTACTTCCATTACTTCCTCCTGGTAAATTACTTATTGTAAATTCGGATTTTCCTACCTCTCCATTCCAGTTACTCATTGTTCTTTCGTTTGCTCCTCCACTCATATCATACACTCCATATATTGTCCCTGTTGTACTTGCTCCTACACCTTTTCCTGCTACTTTCTCTCCTTTTGTATTAGTATTATAATCTAATAAATAATCATCATATGTATAAAATCCATATGTATTATATTGCGTTGTACTACTTTGGTTTGGATATGTTTCATTTATTGGTGTTCTTCCTCCTGATCCTCCTCCACTTCTTCCTGTATAACGTCTGGAACTATTATTTATATATATTTCTTTGTTTGCACCACTATAATTAGAATTACCCATCTTTCCATAT
>CALVYE010000038.1 GCA_944372025.1 uncultured Bacilli bacterium
TTTCGGTGCGTTCTATTTTTTTTAATCCCTTTCTATTCCTTATTTTTCCTTCTTTTAATTAACAAGGAAATTTATATATGATAAAATAAATATGTAATTAGAGGGATGAGATAATGAACGATATAATCGATATTTTTTATAATAACATTATAAAAGAAGCTTCCATGGGAAGAGTTAATTGTTTATTCATTTATAATATTGTTTTTAATACTTATTTAGTTGAAGATAACAAACATATAGAATCAACAGTTAATGTGGATAATTTATTTATTCCAACATTAGTTATAGAAAATAAAGAAAAATTTAATAACTTACTTTTAGAATATGTCATCAAAGCAAAATCATTTTATAATTTAGAAAAATATGAAAATGAATTAAGAGAACAAAATCAAGAAGAATTAATTAAAGATAGAATTTGTATTGAAAAAATATTGATGACTTTATTATGGTCAAATGCGACTGTAGAAGATTTTGAAGACCCAATAAATTTTTTAAAGAAAAGAATCAATTTTTTAGATGATGAAAAGTTATTAAAATTTCAAAACAAAACAAATATTGGGTATAGTGAAATTTTAAATAGTTATATAATAATTCAAACAAAAAAGATAAAATTACAAATGAAACACCTTACTTTTTAGAAATTAAATTAGTAAATAGTTTAAATCCCAATGATTATTGTTATTTACCAGATGTAAGACTTAGTATCGAAAATGGTAAAGCTTATGTGTACGCTATTCAAAATAGAAAAAGTTTTAGCAATGATAAAACTCAGTATGAAAAATTTATAAATAGAAAATTATATAAAATAGGTCAAAATTTTTATGAAAATGAAGAACTAAATTTAAAAGATATAACTCCTAGTTTTGTTTTAAGTGCGAATATTGCGATAGCTTTGATAGACAGTTTAAATATTAAGGATATAATTATTCCTTCCATTTTAATTCCAAGATGGAACGGTGGGATAATTTCAGATAAAATGCGTAATAAAGACTTAGATAACATAGAAAGAATCAATTTACAAAAAAATCTAACAGAAAAGTTTTTAAGAACTTTTGGACGTCTAAGTTATCACTGCAAAGATATTAAAATTACAAGTTTTCCATATGATATAGATAGCAGTATGCATATTAAGCTTGGAGAGATTAAAACTTTCAATAATGAACTTTTAAAAGAAACTTTTGAATTAACCAAAAAATGTAATAATAATCTAAAAAAATAATTATTATTACATTTTTATTTAAAATATATATTATTATTTATTTCATAATTTAAATCTGTTATGTCCCCATGTCCAGGATAAATTATCGTGTTTTTTGGATAGTTTTTAATCTTTTTAATACTTTCTAACATCTCTTCTTTATTTCCTGTATCTAAATCAAAGCGACCTATATCATTTTTAAAAATGAAATCGCCACAAAACATTTTGTTTTCTTCAAAAAAGTAATATGTTATCAAGTCAGATTTATGACCAGGAGTATATATCATTTTAAATTTAAAATCTTCTATTTCAATTATTTCATTATCATTTTTATAATTATTAAAATCGATCATATCTATTTTATAACTCTTCATAATATCATCTAAAGCTCCAACATGATCAAAATGATGATGAGTAATTAAGACTTTAATAGGGTTTAATTTTAAAGTATCAATTTTATTTTTTATCTTTTCAAATTCATCTCCAGGATCCACAATAATACATTTTTGATTTTTAATTATTAAATAACAATTGGTTTTTAAATATCCAACTTTAATTGTTTCTATCTTCATTATTTTCCCTTAATAACTTTTCAAAATTACCTTTCATTGTATAAATATCTTTACAGCTCATAAAAAGTAAAACTGCATTTTTATGTTTTAATAATTTATCGATTGTATCATCGTTTATATATTCTCCGTTTTTAAGTCCATTAATTATTAAATCAGATGTAACTCCTGGGAATTCACTAGGCAATTCTCTATCACAAGTAATATCAGTAACATAAGCTTTATCAGCTAAATCAAGTGCGGTAATAAAATCTTTATATAGTTCTTTAGTTCTAGAGTATGTGTTAGGTTTAAATACTGCAACTATTTCTTTATTAGGATATTTTTGACGTGCAGCTTTAATTGTTGCTGCAATTTCAGTAGGATGATGTGCATAATCATCGACAGTTACTACATCATCTATAAAAGTTTCAGCAAATCTTCTTTTAGCACCTTTAAAACTATGTATTTCTTCATTGACAACATCTTTATCAAGACCCATAATATAACAAACTGTTATAACTGCTAAAGAATTTAAAACCATATGTTCCCCAAGTAAAGGTAATTCAAAATGATTGTAGTATTCACCCTTTATATAAACATCAAATGAAGCACCATTTTCACTTAAAACAAGATTTTTACATACTACATCATTATTATCATTAAAACCATAATACAATTTATCTTTAAGATTTAAACTACGAACAGTATCACTATCTCCCCAAGCAATTACTGTTTTTTTAGTTTGATTAGCAAATTCTTGATATGCACTCTTATAATCTTCTAAATCTTTATAGTAATCTGGATGATCAAGCTCTATATTAGTAATTATTGTATAAGTTGGATGATAATTTAAAAAGTGTCTATAATATTCACAAGCTTCGATAAAAAACAAATCACTATTTTTATTTGCGACTCCTGTACCATCCCCTATTATATAACTACATCCAGTAGTTTCAGAAAAAATATGTGCGAGTAAAGCTGTTGTAGTAGTTTTACCATGACATCCTGATACTGCAACAGTTTTATATTTATCTGTAAGTTCACCCAACAATTCAAAATATTGATATATTTTTAACCCCAAATTTTTAGCGTTTATAATTTCTTTATGACTATCTCTTACAGCAGAAGTTCTAACGACAATAGTGTCTTTAGTAAGCTCTGGAGTTTCATAGTATATTTTTATTCCTCTTTTTTCAAGCTCAATTTCAGTATAAGCATGATTTCTATTATCATCATATCCTATAACTTCATTACCTAAATCATACAATACTTGAGCAAGCGAACTCATACCTGAACCTTTGATTCCAACAAAATAGTATTTGCTCATATAAAACATCTCCTTGTTTTTTCACTAATATTATAGCACATTCAATTTTTTTTGTGTTAATTGTTTTACAAATTACAAAAAAAATATTATAATGAGTATATAGTAAGTATAGGAGTTGTTAATTATGAATAGAAGAACAAGAAAATACCTTATAATGGCGGGGATTGGATTAATTTTAGTAGCCTTAATAATTCTTATAGTTTTAAAAGTTTTTAAATCTAATGGTCCAGATAACGAAAGATTTGCAAACGAATATACTGAAGTAGCCAAAAATAATGTATTTGTATATAGAAATTCAAAACAAATAATAAAGATTCTAGAAAGTGGTACAGGAGTTGTATATTTAGGATTCCCTGAATGTCCATGGTGTCAAGCATATGTACCTATTCTAAATGAAATTGCCAAAGAAGAAGGAATCGAAAAAATATATTATTGTAATATAAAAGATATTCGTAGTAAAAATAATAAAGATTATCAAAAAATAGTAAAATTAGTCAAAAATTTCTTATATAAAGATGATGAAGGTAATGAGCGTATATATGCTCCTGATGTGTATGTTGTAAAAGATGGAAAGATACTATCACATAATAATGAAACAGCTATTATGATGAGTGATATAACTCCTTCACAATATTGGACAAATACTAAAAAGCAAGAATTAAAAAATACTTTAAAATCTATGATTAGCGAAGTTGTTAATGAAGAATGTAAAACATGTGGAGATTAACCCACATGTTTTTTTGCGTTTGTAGCGGCAATCGCACCTTCGCTTATAGAAGTTACGATTTGGTATAAATCTTTTTTAATAACATCTCCACATGCATATATTCCTTCTATGGATGTTTCCATTTTATTATTAACTTCTATATAACCATCTTTATTAACTATGCCTAATTTTTTACAGAAATCGGTAACAGGCTCATATCCGATAAAAATAAATGAACCATCTGCTTTTATAAATTTTTCATCTCTATCTACCGTACTTTGAATATTTAATCCTAATAAATGATTATCATTTTCAACAAATTCTATAGGTTTATAATTGTATAATATTTGAATATTATCTCTATTGTTTAATTCATTTTTAAATTTTTCATCTGCTCTTAGCTTATCACTTCGATTTACAATAGTAACTTTATTAGCAATTTCACTTAGATATAAACTTTCTTCAGAAGCACTATTACCTCCACCAATAACAATTACATCTTTATCTTTATATAGATTACCATCGCAGATTGCACACCAACTTATACCTTTTCCTGTAAGTCTATCTTCATTTTTAATATTTAATTTTTTAGGTTTCCTTCCTGTAGCAATTATTACAGTTTTAGTTTTTATTTGTCCTTTATCAGTAATTACAGTTTTTCCATCTGTATCATTTTCAATATCAATCACATTTGCTTGACGGTATTCTATTTTAAGTTTATTTATCTGGGAAAACATATGATATGCTAAACTTGGTCCATCGATTGCTTCATATCCTGGATAATTTTCTATAATTGACGATTTATTTATTTGTCCACCTGGAGTATCATTTTCTATTATAACTACTTTCATATTACTTCTTTTTGCGTATATAGCTGCACTCATTCCTGCACATCCACATCCTAATATAACAACATCATACATATAATCCTCTTCTTTCTTTGCTTGTTATTTTTAAAATAAAAGTTAGAGTATTCTCTAACTCAAAATTTCATATTTACTTCTGTTTTTTCATTGTAAAGATTATCGAGTTTAGAACCTCTATGAGAAATTATAAGAATTATAAGTCCAATAATAAACAATACTATTGAAATTATTTGAGCAATTCTAAATTCTCCTAACATCAAACTGTCAGTTCTAAGTCCTTCGATAAAAAATCTACCTATAGAATACCACATTAAATATATACTCGTTAAAGTTCCAATTTTTAAATGTTTACATCTTCTTAAAATTATCAATACTATAAAACCTATCAAATTCCATAATGATTCATATAAAAAGGTAGGTTGAAAATATGTTCCGTTTATATTCATACCATCAATTATAAATTGTGGTAGGTGTAAATTTTGTAAAAACGCAAGTGTTGTTTCTGGACCATGAGCTTCTCCATTAAAGAAATTACCCCATCTACCAATAACTTGCCCAAGACATAAAGCAGGAACAATTATATCTGTGATTTTTAAAGTACTAATTTTATATTTTTTTGTGTAAAAAATTATAAATAAAGTTCCAAATATAATTGCGCCATGAATTGCGATACCACCTTCCCAAATTTTTAGAATTTCTGTAGGGTGTGCGGAATAGTAATCCCATTCAAAAACAACATAATAGAGTCTAGCTCCAATTATTCCTATAATTATTGTCCAAAATAATAAATTAGTTATAAAATTGTCATCTATATTAAATCTTTTAGCTTCTCTACTAATTATAAAAATACCTATCAAAAGTGCGACTAGCATTAATACTGAATACCACTTAATTGTTATAAAACCTAAATCAATTAAAACGTCGTTCATTTTTTACTCCTTTCTAGGATTGGTTTAATTATTAACTCATCCATTAATATATTCATAACCGATATTATGATTGCTATTAAAAAGGGTAAGAATATTCCATGTATTACAAAATTATTTCCTAATATAAAGGATACAATATATAAGATAAAAACATTGATGAAAGGATAAAATATTCCTAATGTTATTCCTGTAATAGGAAGTGTAAATAAAACTATTATTGGTTTTATAGTTTGGTTTAATATAGAGATTAAAATTGACGCTATAAGGCCAAATAATCCATAATACGCGGGATTAATATAAAAACTTTTTGGAAATAAAACTGATATACAAATTAATATAAGTGCATATCCTATTGTATGAATTAGCCATTCTAATATTCTATTAAACCTTACAATATTTTTTTTCTCATCCTTTATTATGACTTTCATAATATATTTCACCATTTAAATAGTACCACATTTTGACATAAAAGAAAAGACAATTATTCAATGCATTATCTGGTTAGAATATGTACTTAATTATATATAATTTTATATATTTAAAATAACTCAGCATATAAAATGTTATAAAAAATCAAAAAAAGAAAAGCTTTATTTACTTTTCTAATTCATGTTTTAAAAATTGTCCTGTATAACTGTGCTCAATTTTACTGATTTCTTCAGGAGTTCCTGTTCCTACAATTGTTCCTCCTAAATCTCCACCTTCAGGACCTAAATCGATAATATGATCTGCAACTTTTATGACATCTAAATTATGTTCTATAACAACTACCGTATCACCATTATCTACAATACGATTTAGTATTACTAATAATTTTTTAATATCAGCAGAATGCAATCCTGTAGTAGGTTCATCTAAAATAAATAATGATTTACCTGTAGGTTTCTTTTGTAACTCTTTGGCAAGTTTTACACGTGCAGCTTCTCCACCTGATAAAGTTGGAGCTTGTTGACCAAGTTTAATATAAGAAAGCCCAACATCTGATAAAACTTGAAGTTTATGTTTAACTTTAGGAATATTTTCAAAAAATTCTAAAGCTTCTTCAACTCTCATATTTAGTACATCATATATATTTTTATCTTTAAATTTAATTTCTAGAGTTTCTCTATTATATCTTGTACCTTTACAAACTTCACAAGGTACATAAACATCTGGAAGAAAATGCATTTCAATCTTTTTAACCCCATCTCCACGACAAGCTTCACATCTTCCACCTTTAACATTAAATGAAAATCTACTTTTATCATAACCTCGTATTTTAGCTTCTTTAGTATTTGTAAATACATCTCTAATATCATCAAATACTCCTGTATATGTAGCAGGATTACTTCTAGGAGTCCTTCCGATTGGTGCTTGAGAAATATCGATAACTTTATCTATATTTTCGATACCTTTCACACTTTTATATTTTCCGGGCTTTTCTTTATTATGATATAGATTATTAGCTACAATACGATATAAAATTTGATTTACTAATGTAGATTTACCACTACCACTAACACCTGTAACACACACAAATTTTCCAAGTGGAATTTTAACATTAAGGTTTTTTAAATTATTTTCAGAAGCACCCTTAATTTCTATAAACTTACCATTACCTTTTCTTCTTTTTTTAGGTACTTCAATTTTTTCTTTACCACTTAAATATCTACCTGTAATACTATTATCATTTTTCATTACTTCTTCTACTGTACCACATGCAACAACTTGTCCCCCTTCTCTACCTGCACCTGGTCCTATATCAACTAAATAGTCACATGCTAGCATAGTATCAGTATCATGTTCAACTACAATTAATGTATTACCCAAATCTCTCATTTCTAATAATGAATTAATTAATTTATTGTTATCCCTTTGATGAAGTCCAATACTAGGTTCATCAAGCACATATAAAACTCCCGTAAGCTTAGAACCAATTTGTGTAGCTAGTCTGATTCTTTGAGCTTCTCCACCTGATAAAGTACCCGCACTTCTATTTAAAGTTAAATATTCTAAGCCAACATTGTTTAAAAATTGTAATCTATTTTGAATTTCTTTAATTATTAAATCAGATATTTCTTTTTGCTCTTTAGATAATTTTATATTTTTAAAAAACTCTAATAAATCTCTAATACTCATAGTTGTAAGCTGATATATATTTTTTTTATTTATTAAAACATTTAATACACCATCATTAAGTCTTGCACCTTTACATTTAGGACAAGTTTGTTCTACCATGTATCCTTCTATCCATTCACGAATCCAAGAACTTGTGGTTTCCATATATCTTCTTTGTAAATTGTTAATAATTCCTTCATAATAATCATTATTATTAAAAGTATTCCCACTCTTAGTTTGAAATTTAATTGGAATTATATCAGGACTGCCATATAAAACAATATTTTGTTCTTTTTTAGTTAGTTTGTTAAAAGGCATATTCATATCTATCTTGTAATAATCACAAGCACATTTTAACCTTTTATAATACATATTATCTGGATCTGTATTCAATGTTAATATCGCACCATCATTTATACTTAGCTCTTTATTTGGTATAACTAAATCAACATCTACATTTAATTTTACTCCAAGCCCCTTACATTCATCACATGCCCCATATGGTGCATTAAATGAAAATAATCTAGGTTCCAATTCAGGCAATGAGTAATCACATTCAGGACAAGCAAAATGTTCACTCATGACAATTTCTTTATCGCCTACAATGTCTATAACAATTTTTCCGTTTGCAAGTTTTGTAGCAGTTTCAACAGCTTCATATAATCTACTTCTAATATCTTCTCTAATTATTAAACGATCTATTATAACTTCTATATTGTGTTTTTTATTTTTTTCTAAAGTAATTTCTTCGCTTAAATCATATGTTTCACCATTTACTCTAATTCTAGCATACCCATCTTTTCTTAATTTTTCAAACAAATCTTTATGAGTACCTTTTTCTCCATGTACAATAGGCGCCATAACAATTAGTTTAGTATTAAGAGGATACTCTAAAATCTTATTTACCATTTCTTCTACACTTTGAGAGAATATTGGTCTTTTATGGTTGGGACAGTAAGGCACACCAATTCTAGCAAATAAAAGTCTCAAATAATCGTATATTTCAGTAACCGTTGCAACTGTACTTCTAGGATTTTTATTAGTAGTTTTTTGGTCTATACTGATAGATGGTGATAGCCCCTCAATACTATCTACATCAGGTTTATCAGTTCCACCAAGAAATTGTCTTGCATATGCACTTAAGGATTCTACATATCTTCTTTGACCTTCTGCATATATAGTATCAAATGCTAAAGAAGATTTACCACTACCACTAACACCCGTCATTACTATTAATTTATTTTTAGGAAGCTCTAGATTTATATTTTTTAAATTGTTTTCACGTGCTCCTTTTATAATTATTTTATCCATAAAATCACCTGCTTTGCTATTATACCACCTTTAAAATTTAATTTACAGTGGTAATAATTAGAAAAACTAAAACTATATTACACCAAACATATGTTTTTGTCAATTTATTATCCTTGATTATTTTAAAAAAATGTATTATTATATTATATCAATTAAGGGGGATGGCATTATGGATGATCAATTTATTACACAAAAAGACATAGATAAATTTAAACCTTTTGAAACAGAAGATTATAATACAGAATCTAATTTATATATTAGTGGTGATAATTTATATAAAATTTTTCTAAATAATTTTATATTGCTACCTACAAAGGAAAAACTTATAAATCATTTACTTATTAATCCTTTAAGATGTAAAAATATAATTAGTCCTAAAGCTAGATTATATAAAGATAATATATTTTGTGGTTTTGTTATGAGATATGTAAGAAATTCAAAATCTATTTCAAAATATACTGAAGATGATTCGATAGATATTGATAAAAGAATCAATTATATTTACAGTTTAGATTCCGCATTAAATCATTTACATAAAAAAAACATAGTTTATGGTGATATACATCAAGGGAATATAATCCTTACTGATAAAGATGCATTTTTAGTAGATATAGATAGTATAAAAATTAATGGAATAAGTGATGAATTACGTCCTTTATTTCACTTAAAAGATTTTAATAGAGACATTGCTATAAAAAATGAAACTAAGAATACTGATATAATAAAGATGAATCTTATGTATCTTTCTTTGTTATACCATTGTGATTTTGAAACTTTATATTTAAAAACAGGACTTAAATTTATTAGGGATATAGTTTCTGTTTTAAAACTTCCAAGATATATAAAAGAAGAAATAATAAATAATTTAACACTTGGAAAAGATAATACTTATATAGATGACAAGTTAGGTAATATTAATAATTATGAGAAAAAACTAATTTTAAGTGATGAAAATCAATTAAAAAAACTTATAAAATCTAAAATTAAAATATAAAGCTGTAATATATACTTTTTTCTGATATAATTAATTATTAGAGGTGTAAATGATGGAAAGAAGAGACAAAATTAATTATTATTTAGATATTGCCGAAACAGTTTTAGAACGAGGTACTTGTATAAGAAGAAAATTTGGGTGTATTATCGTTAAAAATGATGAAGTAATATCTACAGGATATGCGGGTGCTCCTAGAGGGAGAAAAAATTGTTGTGATTTAAACTATTGTGCAAGAGAAAATTTAAATATTCCTCGTGGGGAAAGATATGAAATGTGTAGAAGTG
>CALVYE010000039.1 GCA_944372025.1 uncultured Bacilli bacterium
GGAGCAGTAGCGTACCTATCACAAAGTAAATATGGAAAGATGGGCAATTCAAATTATAGTGGAGCAAATAAAGAAATATATGTAAATAACAGTTTAAGATATTATACAGGACGAAGTGGAGGGGGACCAGGAGGAAGTACTCCAATAAATGGGACATATCCAGATCAAAGCAGTACAACACAATATAATACCTATGGCTTTTACACATATGATGATTATTTATTAAATTATAATACCAATACAAAAGGAGAAAAAGTAGAAGGTAAAGGAACGGGAGCTTCAACAACAGGAACAATATATGGAATATATGATATGAGTGGTGGAGCATATGAATATACAATGGGCAACTGGGCAGGAACAGTAGGAAATTCAGGCTTTACAACAAGCAATTTTCCAGGAGGAAGCAATGAAAGCAAATATTATGAAAAATATACGGGAACAAGTTCGGAAGAAATAACAATAGATAAATCAATTAAGGGTGATGCAACTTATGAAACAATGAACTGGTATTCTAAATATAATTTCTTTTTTCCAGATGCTAATTATTCTTGGTCTCTTCGTGGAGACAACTATACAAGTTCAACCAGTGCAAATATTTTCAATTATGTTAGCGATAATGGTAGATCCTTAAATGGCTTTAATCATCGAGTTATCCTTATTCCGTAGTTGGAAAATAAAATATCAAAGATAGCTAATTCAAAAATTAAAGAAATAACAAGTAGAGGTAAAGTCTTTAAACTTTACTTCTATTAATTTATATAAATACAAAATAACATATAAGATAATTGAATTCATATGATATTTATGATATATATATTAATAGAGAGGAGAAAGAGGTTTATGGTACAAAAAAGAGATATTGCAGTAAGTATTATACTTACAATTATTACATGTGGTATTTATGGTCTAGTATGGTTTTATAATATTACAAATGATGTAGCACACGTAAGTGATGAACACGATATGAATGGAGGTACATCTTTACTATTAACTATTGTTACATGTGGTATTTATGCAATATATTGGAATTATATGATGGGTAAGAAACTTTATAGAGCAAAATTAAAAACAACTGATCATGCGGATGATAACTCAATTTTATATTTAGTTTTATCTATTTTTGGGTTAGGAATAATAAGTTACTGCTTAATACAAAATGAACTAAATAGCTATAGTGAAGTTGAAATAAAAAAATAATGAAAAACATTGAAAAAAAGAAAAGGTTAATAAGAATATTATTAATATTAACTTCTATAATATTTTTAATTTTAATGTATTTATATTTAAATAAAAAAATTGGATTTGAGATACCTTGTATTTTTCATAAATTTACAGGTTTATATTGTCCTGGATGTGGAATAACAAGAATGTTAATTTCAATCTTTAATTTAGATTTTTATCAAGCTTTTAGATATAATCCATTAGTTTTCATATATTTACCTTTTCTAATTATTTACTTTGTATATAAAATAGTTATTTATATAAACAATAAAAAAGATACACTAATGTTAAAAATACCTAAAAGTGTTACTTTAATTTTATTAATAATAACTGTTATGTATGGAATTCTAAGAAATTTTGAAATGTTTTCTTATTTAAGACCAACAATAATAAAATAAGGAGATAGTATATCCTTATTTTATTTTATAAAAAAATGAACACCCCAAAAGATATAAAATATCAAACACTTGGGATGTTCTAATAATATTATATACAAGTAATAAAAAAATATTCCATTTTTTTAATATATTTTGATTTTTTCTTTAAATAAAAATTGAAATAATATATAATTAAATTATAAAGCTAGTAGGAGATGATAATATGTATACACCATTACAAGTTAAAACTGATTACTCATTACTTTCTAGCACCGTTTCAATTAAAAAACTTATAAAAAAATGCTTAGAATATAATATTAAAAATATCGCTGTAACTGATACATCCTTAACAAGTGCGATGGAATTTTATAATGAATGTATTAAAAATAATATAAAACCAATTATTGGATTAGAAATAAATGTTACAGATAAAGATGAAAAGAATAAAACAATATTATTATATGCAAAAAATATGAACGGATATAAAAACTTATGCAAGCTATCAACTATAATATCTGAAAGAAAAGTAACAGGTAAAGATCTAATTGAATATAAAAATGATTTAGTATGCATAATTCCGTATTTATCTTCAAGCATTTATAGTGTATTAAAGAAAATATATAAAAATATATTTATTGGATATTCTAATAAATTAGAAAGAAATAATTTATTAAATCTCAAAAATACTGTATTTATAAATAATGTTTTATATTTAGAAAAAGACGATGGAAAATATTTAAATTATGCATACATGATACGTGATGGTAAAAAAGAATCTGAAACTGAATTAAAAAAATTTTATAATAATCATTTAATGACATATGAAGAAGTATGTAATACTACAAGAGACGTTAAAAATACCAATATCATAGCTGATTTATGCAATCTTACTTTTGAAAAAAGTAAGGTAGCACATTTACCAAAATATCGTGAAAACAATGATGAATACAAATATTTGACTAACTTATGTATTTTAGGATTAAAAAAACGTTTAAATAATAAAATTAGTGAAAAATATACTACAAGATTAAAATATGAATTAGAAGTTATAAATAAAATGGGCTTTTGCAATTATTTTTTAATTGTTTATGATTACGTAAAATACTCAAAAAGTCATGATATTTTAGTAGGACCTGGTAGAGGTTCTGCGGCGGGAAGTTTAGTATCATATAGTCTTGGAATTACAGATATAGATCCTTTAAAATACGATTTGCTTTTTGAAAGATTTTTAAATCCTGAACGTGTAACAATGCCTGATATTGATATAGACTTTCAATTTGATAAACGTGATGAAGTAGTTAAATATTGTATAAAAAAATATGGTAATAAAAATGTAGCCAATATAATTACTTTTGGTACATTGGGCGCAAAACAAATAATAAGAGATATTGCAAGAGTATTAGATGTTTCTCCAAAACTTATAGATAGATTAGCAAAACTAATGGATGACAGATCATTAAAAGAACTATATGCATCTAATGAAGACTTTAAAAAATTAATAGATTCAAATAACGATCTAAAAAAATTATATGATATTAGTATTCATTTAGAGGGTTTAAAAAGACACTCCAGTATTCATGCAGCAGGAGTAGTTATGTCTAGTTTCAATCTAGATGATTTAATCCCATTAGTAAAAAATACTCAAGATACTTATTTAACTGGATATACAATGGAATATTTAGAAAATTTAGGCCTACTAAAAATGGATTTTTTAGGACTTAAAAATTTGACAATAATTAGTGAAGTTTGCAAAGAAATAGAACAAAAAGAAAATATAAAGTTGAATTTAAATAACCTTGATTTAAATGATAAAAAAACACTAAATATTTTTTATACCGTAAATACCGAAGGTATATTTCAATTTGAATCACAAGGTATGAAAAATTTTCTAAGAAATCTAAAAGTCTCATCATTTAATGATATAGTAGCCGCAATCGCCCTTTTTAGACCAGGTCCAATGGAAAATATTCCCCTTTATATAAGAAGAAAAGAAGGAAAAGAAAATATTGATTACCTTCATCCTGACTTAGAACCGATTTTAAAATCTACATACGGAATAATGATCTATCAAGAACAAATAATGCAAGTTGCAAATAAAATGGCTGATTATTCTTTAGGAGAAGCTGATATTTTAAGACGTGCAATCTCAAAAAAGAAAGTGGAAGTATTAAAAAAAGAAAAGGAAAAATTTATAGACAACAGTATTAAAAAAGGATATACAAAAGAATTATCAGAACATGTTTATAATTTAATTTTAAAGTTTGCAGGATATGGATTTAATAAGTCGCACTCTGTAGCTTATTCTATGATTTCCTACCAGATGGCTTATTTAAAGGCGCATTATCCTAAATATTTTTTAGCAAACCTTTTAAATAGTGTAATTGGAAGTGAAATAAAAACTAAAGATTATATGTTGGAGTGCAAATTAAATAAAATTTCTATTATAAAACCAAATATTAATATTTCAACTTCAAAATATGTACCTGATAATAAAGGAATTATATGTCCATTAACTATTATTAAAAATATTGGACTTAGTGTAACTAATGAAATTTTAAAGGAACGTGAAAAAGGTACTTTTGTAGATTTCATGGATTTTGTAAAACGTACATATTCTAAAAGTGTGAATCGTCAAGTTTTAGAAGTTTTAATATATGCTGGTTGTTTTAATGACTTAGGATATAACATTAAAACTTTAATAAATAGTATAGACCTAGCTATAAATTATGCTGAATTAGCACACGACCTAGATGATTCTTTAATTGAAAAACCCGAAATTGAAGAATTAGAAGAGTATAACGACGAAGAATTATTAAAAAAAGAACTTCAAGTATTTGGATTTTATTTATCTACTCATCCTTTAAGCAAATATAAAGAAAAAAATAGTATAAATATTAATATGTTAAACAAATTTATTGATAAAAATATTACGATAATGCTTATGATAGATAATATAAAAGAAATAGAAACTAAGAAAAAAGATAAAATGGCATTCTATAAATGTAGTGATGAATATAATACTATTGATTTAACGCTTTTCCCTAAAACTTACGAACAGTATAAAGATATTGAAGAAAACACCCTAATAAAAGTTCAGGGAAGAGTAGAAAAACGCAATGATAAATTGCAAATTATTGCAAATAATATTACTATTTTAAACTAGGCAATATAACCAATTTCAAATTAATGAATATATTAATTTAGGAGTTGGTTTTTATTATGAAGAAAAAAGTTGTCATAATTTTTGGTGGTAGGAGTTATGAACACGAAGTATCTATTAATTCAGCCAAAAGTATTATGAAATATATTAATAAGGATAAGTATGAAATCAAATTAATATACATTGATAAGTCTGGGCAATGGTTATTATGTAACAATATTAATAGTCTTAAAAATTTAGTCAAACTAAATGATTTTAAAATTTTAGATTGGTGTGATGTTGTGTTTCCAGTTCTACATGGTAATTATGGAGAAGATGGAAAAATTCAAGGTTTATTTGATGTGTTAGATGTAGCATATGTCGGTTGTAATTTAAAAAGCAGTTGTAACTGTATGGATAAGGAGATATGTAAAGTACTTTTAAATGATATAAATATTCCAGAAACTCCATATATAGTTATAAATAAGAATAATTATGATTTAAATAATACATTAAACGAAATAAAAGAAAAAATAGGATATCCGTGTTTTATAAAACCAGCTAATTCTGGAAGTAGTATTGGAATAAATAAAATTTATCATGAAAGCGAAGTAAATAAATTTGTAATTGAAGCTTTTAAATTTGATGATAAAATAATCATTGAAAAATATATAAGGGGTAGGGAAGTTGAAATTGGAGTACTTGGAAATGATGATATTCTTGTTTCAAATATTGGTGAAATAATTGCTGGCGATGATTTTTATAGTTATGATGATAAATATAATTCTAATAAATCAATTGTAAAAGTACCCGTAAAATTAAATAAAGAAATTGAAGGCAAAATAAAAAAATATGCAAAAAAGGCATATAAAAAGATGGAGTGTAGTGGATTATCTAGAATAGATTTTTTTATAGAAAATTCTACAAATGAAATATACTTAAATGAAATAAATACTATGCCAGGATTCACTAATATAAGTATGTATCCTGTACTTTTTGAAGAGATAGGAATAAAAAATGATATTTTAATTGATAAACTAATCGATCTTGGAATAAAAAAACATACAGATAATAATTAATTTATTATTTGTATGTTTTTAATAAAGTTTTAGTATCTGAATTATCAAATACTTCATCTATTAATTCATAGATAGTGCATCTTATTAAAAATTAAACATTCTTAATAATCAATGCAAAAACAATAAATATTTATCATATAATTATATAGGGGTTGGTTAATGTGTATGATATAAAAGAAATTAATAGGGTAGTTGGAGGTAAAATTTTAAATAATAATAACGAATTAATTGAAAATTTTACAATTGATAGTAGAACCATTCCAAATAATGCTGTTTTTATCCCAATTATAGGTCAAAAACATGACGGGAATACATTTATACTAGATGCAATTAAAAATGGCTGTATAGCCTCATTAATTACTAAATCTTATAAAAAGAAAAAAGAAGTAATAAAAATATGTAAAAAAAAGAATATTTCATTAATCGAAGTAGATAATACTATGAATGCATTAACCCTTTTAGCACAAGATAATAGAGTTAAAAACAAAGATACTATAGTTATAGGTATAACAGGAAGTAATGGTAAAACTACT
Source organism: uncultured Bacilli bacterium (assembly GCA_944372025.1). GTDB lineage: Bacteria > Bacillota_I > Bacilli_A > RF39 > UBA660 > JAFSEX01. The sequence continues at coordinate 6,350 of CALVYE010000039.1, forward strand.
ACAAAAGAACTATTATATACTGTTTTAAAAAACAAATATAATGTGTTAAAAACTGAAGGAAATATGAATAATCATATCGGACTTCCTTTAACACTCTTAAAACTTAAAAATCATGATATATGTATTTTAGAAATGGGCATGAATCATATAGGTGAAATTGAAAAATTAAGCGAATTAGCAAAACCTGATATTGCAATTATAACTAATATAGGTACCGCACATATTGGTAATTTAGGTTCAAAAGAAAAAATTTTAGAAGCAAAATTAGAAATTGCCAAGGGACTTAAAGAAAATGGTATTTTATTTTTAAATATTGAAGATGAATATTTAAAAAACGTCAATTTAAATAACCACATTAACATATATAAATATGGTTATGATGATTTTAACAATATTAAGAAGAAAAAGAATAATTTTATATATTTTGAAGTAGAAAATAAAGCATTTAAATTTAAAATAGAAGGGGAGTATGACCTTTTAAATATAATACTAGCATATAAAATATGTAAACTTTTTAACATGAATTTTAAAACGTTTAGAAAATCAATTAAACACTACTCTCATCCAAAAATGAGAATGGAAAAGAAAAAGTTTGGTAAAAACATTATAATTGATGATAGTTATAATGCCAATTACGATTCTATGAAATCAGGAATTGAATATATTATTAAAACTTATGAAAAAAAATATCACATACTACTCTACCTTGGCGATATGTTAGAACTAGGGGAGTGGTCAGAACATTATCATAGACGTATTGGGAAACTAATTAATAATAGTAATGTAGATGTATTATATACTACAGGGCAAAATACAAAATACATTTTAGAAGAAATTAAAAACGATAAAATAATAAAAAATGAATTTAAAATCAATAATGATAATGATATAATTAATATACGAAATAACGTTATTAGTGATTTAAATAAATATAAGAAGAGTGTATTATATGTTAAAGCATCTAGATCAATCGGATTAAATAAAATAGTAGATAGTATTATTAATGATAACTAAATTAAAAATATAAAGAAGTTAACATAATATGTATTATGGGAAGTAGCGGAATAGCATAGATTATGTTCTTTTATAAGCTTTAAATAGATTATAGAAGCTCTCCTAAATACATACCAGTATCCTACATCATCTGACACTCTTAAAATACCTATATAGTTTTTAATATAAGTTATTAGTTCAAGTATTTATCATTTTCATATTTATTCTTTAAATTTCCTTGTACTGCATTTATTGAATACTGAATCATGTATTAAATAATTTAATGCTAACTCAAAATTTTGACAATTTTGTATATAATTAGTTATTATACCTATATACCTAATTATATAGATACTGCAGTATTTTATTTTACATTATCAAAACTAATCATTACATGAGTATGCATTTTCTTTATAAGAATCTTTATCATGTACTATTAATGCATAATCATAATTGATTTTGATATATTCTATTGCTTTTTTATGTGCACTGCCCTCTTCTGAATAGAGTAGTAGACAATGTTTTCTACTTCTATAATTTTCCAATTATATATCCCCTATTCTATTTACATAGTGTTAGCACTACGAAATAACGCACACCAACACTATGTTTTTATTTATAAAGATTTAATTAATTGTTTATCTTTAAATTCTAAACTTATTTTTTTATTATAATCTTGATTATACATTTTAATATATTTTTCTAAAAAAGATAATTTAAGTTCTAATTTTGCTATTTCTTTAACTATAGGTCTTACTATTGAATTTGTATTTAAAATTCTTTGTGCAGAAATTTGCGTATATTTTTTATGATTGTATTCATATTCTGTTACAAATTTACAATTACTCTTTTTTTCTTCTTCTCTTGCTCTTTCAATTCCCATAGATGCAGGATTAAATAATATAGTACAAATAATTGGAATATCATTGTACAAGCCTATATTAAATTGGGTTCTTGTACTACCTTGGAAAGCAGTAGACTTTATAGGTGAAATTTTATCTATAAAGCTTCCACCAAAAGTACAAGCATTTCCCATTATGCCTCTAGACATTTTGGCTTTTTTACTTATTTTACTTTTCAAATACATGTCTTTTACATTTATATTTGAAAAAAAAGAATTATTTGTAAATAAATTTTTTCCTAGAATTAATAGATCATTACTACACGCCTTTATTCCTGCGTGCCCAGCAGATTCTTCAAAAATAACAGACTTCATATCATTGCACACGCCTTCATTAATATTTGGTGATCCTGTAAATAATTTACGCTTCTCTTTAGGTAAATCAATGTAAGTATTTTCTAGATGTAATTTGTCAATTATATAATAGTGTAATAATTCTTCAAAAGATTTTTTAGTTACTGTTTCTTCCAAAATTTTTAATATGATCATTCCATGATCAATGTATCTATATTTTAATTCATCTATCGAAATAGTATAAAGGGTTTTATATGCCTCATAAATATTTTTAGAATCTTCTATTTTTCCATCCATTTTAAAACTAAATCCAAAATTCATTATCATACCAATAGTTAAATCGTTTAAATTTTTAAAATTTGGATTTATATCTTTAACTTTTGTATCTAAATTATAGTATCCTTGCCTAATTAAATTGTAAGAAATTATTTGTGTATATAATTTCGTAATAGATGCTATATCAAAAATTGCATCTCTATTCATTTTTATACCAGTTTCATTCATTGAACCGCCATAAGTTTTAATATTAAAACTATCACTAGAAATATCTATATAATATCCAGGAATAGGATATTCATTAATAATTTTATTTGCCAAATTATTTACATCAGTAGTGAGTATTTCGATTATTTCGTTAATTGTTTTATCTTTATTGTTTTGCATGACTAATTTTAATTCATATAAAACTTCTCTTAATTCTTCTTTAGTAGCATTTGAACCATTATTTAGAAATTCTTCAATAAAATTTTCGTATATATCCATTTTTATATTAAAAAAAGAGTAATTTCTTACTCCATTATGCAACATTTCTAGATTCAATTTCAGCAATTTTAGCAAGTACATCAGCAGCATTATCTTCATTAATTTCTGAATAACCTAATTCTCTTAAAGCTTGTACTTTTGCTGCATTAAGTTGTTGAGTTCTGCTTAATTTTTCTTCTTTTTTTTGTTCAATTTCTGCTACCCAACGTCTATGAGATTCCGCAATTTTACTTTTTGACGCACCACCATTTGTATATAATGTCATGGCAGAATACATGATCCCTTCAAATACAAATTGTTGTTCTTCATTGAAAACAAATACATTTGGATTTGTAAATCCCGTTGATTTTGACACATATCCAAGTATATATTTTAATTCTTTAGCATTATCCATAGATTGTAAAAAATGATATAAATATTTAAAAATATTAGATGAGGTATCTGTTTTATCATCGGATAATTTTTCTTTAATATATAAAAAGATATTATTTAATATTTCAGCATCACTTTTGCTTAATCCTTTTAAATTTAGTGTAGTTTCATCATTAGCAGTTCGTTTAACACCTTGGTTTAATTTCATATCTATTTGCATAGAATATTCTGCATCTATTTTTAAATTATCTAGTTCACTTAAATCTTCAATATTTAATAAATCAAATAATTTCATTTTTTTATCATTAGGCATTTTTTCTAAATTTTCACTATCAAAATAATTATAAACCATCTGTCTAGATACACCTAAATATTTTGCCAAACGAACTTTTGAAATTTCTAAATCTTGTAAAATTTTGTTAAGTTTGTCCATAACAAAAACCTCCATCTTATACTATTAATTTTACCACTATTAGAAATTATGTCAAGTAAATAAGAGGAACTCTGTTAATCCTTTTTTAAAAAGATACCTTATCATTAATAAAAAAGATTCCGATATATATTGTATAATATCTCTTTGG
>CALVYE010000040.1 GCA_944372025.1 uncultured Bacilli bacterium
ATTACTACATACCACCTTTTTATTATGTAGTAATTATATCAGATTTCTTTGCGAAGAAATTTTACTCTTTTTCTCTGTAAAACTTCACCTTTTTTAATTGTTTCTAATATTTTAAGACTTTTTATTTCATCTATATCAATCTTAAGCGGATTTTTATTTACTATAATTAAATCAGCATTTTTACCTATTTTAATAGTACCTTTTTGATTTTCTTCAAAATATTGATAAGCAGCATTTATAGTAACACCTTTTATAGCGTCTAATACCGATATTTTCTCATCACTACCTAAAATTACTTTATTTTGAGTTTCCCTTTTGACCGCACACCATATTGTTTCAAACATATTAGGCAATATTACAGGAGTATCTTGATGCATTGTATACATTATTCCATTATCAATTGTACTTTTTATAGGACTGATTTTATAAGCTCTACTACCTAGATTTTTAATATGAATATCTCCCCAATAATATACATGGGCAACAAAATATGAAGGTATCATTCCTAATTTTTTAACTCGTGGTAATTGATTGGTTTGTAACGTTTGAGCATGAATTATAACTGGTCTATTGTTTTCTTTATTATTTATTTTTTCAAAAGTAGAAATAAGTTGTTCACAGGCAGCATCACCATTACAATGAGTTATTAATTGCATATCTTCATCTAAAGATTTTTTTACAAAGTTTAAAACTTCAGAATCAGTATATTTTGCATAACCCCTATATTCTTTTTCTCCTTCATATGGTGTAGAAAGCCATGCTGTTTTGCCTTGAGGAGAACCGTCTAAAAATAATTTATAACCACCTATTTTTAAATTGTTTTTATATTTTTTTAGATAATTTTTATTATTTTTAATCAAATTATCATCTTCATTTATATCAATATAGCTTACGATATCTAATTTTAATTTATTATCATTTGACATTTCCTTTAATAAATTAAATTCTTTTTCTTTTGATAAACCGTCCTGTGCGGTTGTTATACCGTAACTCAAATAAATATCTTCTGCTTTATTTATTAACTCAATAGTTTTGCTAGGTGAATCTTCTCTCATATTTTGAGTGCGATTTATAAATGCACTTTCTTCTAAATAACCATTTACTTTATTATCAGTTTTTCCAATTAAACCACCTTCAGGATCAGGAGTATTATCATCAATTTCCATTAATTCTAAAGCCTTACTATTTGCAACACCCATATGACCTGATTTATGTGCGATTAAAATAGGATTGTCTAAAGACACTTCATCTAAATTTTCCTTATTTGGATGACATTTTTCTTGTAAAATATTATTGTCATATCCAAATCCATATATCCAATCATTATCCTTTAATTGATTTGTCTTTTTAAATTTTTTTAAAGTATCAACTATATCTTTAAAATTTTTGCACTTTGATAAATCAGCAAGGCCTAAAGATTTTGCAAAAGAAGTAATATGGCTATGTGGATCTATAAAAGAAGGCATCATAAATTTTCCTTCAAGATTTATTAATTCGGTAGTATCATCCTTTCTTTTTAATATGTCTTCACTACTACCTAGATCTTTTATAATTCCATCCTCAATAAATATTGCTTCTACATATAAATCATCTTCTAAAGTTAAAATTTCCCCATTGTAAAATATTTTTTTCAAATTATCACACTCTTTCTATAATAGAGAATAACATATCATAACTTCAAAATCAACGTACAAATTTCTACTATTTTTGTAAAAAAACAAGAGTATTAATCTTACAAATACTCTTGTTAATTTATTTTTATTAGTCCATTATTGGTTAATTCATAAACATTATCACAAACTTCATTTATATACTTTCTATCATGTGAAACACTAATAATTGTTCCTTTAAAATCTATAAGTGCTTCCCTAATTACTGGATTAGATAAAGGACTTACATTTCTTGTGGGTTCATCTAAAATTAAAACATTATTTTTATCTAAAATCATTTTTAGAATTAGAAGTTTAGCTCTTGAACCACCACTTAAATTTTTAATTTCTCCTATCATTTCTTCACTAGTAAATTTCATATTACCCATATAATTTCTTACTAAAGTTTCATTACTTTCATTATCTTTTAGAAATTCAATAGGAGTTTTGTCATAATTTAAAACTTCTTTATAATCTTGTGGCATATATCCAACCTTAATATCAGTTCTAGTTTTTAAAATACCGTAAATTTTTTTAAGTAATGTAGTCTTTCCAACACCGTTCTTACCAATAATTACAACATGTTCATTCCCATTAATATTTATATTTATATTTTTAGATATAACTTTTTTATCGATATATAATTTTTCATTCTTTAATTCTAAGATTTTTTTATTAGGCGGAACAAAAACATCTTCAAAAAAGAAGTTAATTGATTCCTCTACATCAGGTATTTCATGTAAATCTTTATTGTTCATTCTCTTTTCTTGAGATTTTATACTATGCATTTTTCTTTTTAACATTTTCGCTCCATGTGGATCAGCTCTCGTAATTTTGTTTTGAGCATATTCTACTTTATTCATAATTTGCTTCATTTTAAGAATTTGCTTTTTATATTCTTCTCTTTCTTTTTTAGCAACTTGTGTATCTTTATTTATTATTCTTTGACGATTTTTAATATATTCATCATATCCAATTTTAGAAAATGTATATTTTGGTTCACTTTTATTTTTAAGCATTTCCAAATGAAGAATTGCATTTGCAGTTTTTCCTAATAAAGTTTCATCATGAGAAACATAAATAATTGGAATTTCTGTCTCATTAATAAAGTGTTCTAACCATTCTAAAGTTTCGATATCCAAGTCATTTGTAGGTTCATCAAGTAAAAGTATATCATTGTCATCTAACAAAAGTTTTAAGATATTTATCTTTACTTTTTCACCACCAGATAAATTTTGTAATCTTGTTGTATTTAATAATTCATCATTAAGTTTTAATTCCTTTAAAATCTTATATAATTGATTAATTTTATTATAGTAATCATTCATATCCAAAAATAAATAATCGAAAACACTTTTCTGCAAGTCTGTATCATTCATACTTTGTTCTAAGTAGCCTATTTTGTTTCCTTTTTTATTTATTTTACCCGTAATACTTGCATAATCACACTTAGAAAATATAACCTTAAGTAAAGTTGATTTACCATTTCCTTCTTCCCCTATAATTGCAAGTTTATCTCCTTTATTTAAAGTAAAAGTTAAATTTTTGATAATGTATTTGAGATTAACCATTACATTCAAATCATTAACCTCAAACATTTTATACCTCCATAAATTTTAACTAATTAGGCATAAATGTTATCTATTTATGCCAGAAATTATATTCTCATGTTATCACCTCGATAAGTAATTATTATTTTTTAAAAAATCTATTTATCAAATTTTTATTATTCTTTTTCTTAGCTTCCATAGGCTCACTTTTTAATTCTAAAAAATAAACAATAGGTCTACTAAATATTTTAGATAAAAATCTTATAAGACCTTTAGTTTCACTTTTTACACGTTTATAATATGAATCTAAAGTATCTCTTTGAAAATCTAAAATATCATTTAAAATTTTTGTATCCTTATAATAACCACAATGAAAGTTTTTTTCAGCAAAAGCAAGTTCTTTTAGATATTTTATATTAATTCCATAAATTTTAAACATATTTATTAGAAACTCACGATAAGTTGTTCTGCAGTTTTCTCCACCACCTAAATTGAAAATTTTCTTATTTAACTTTTTCTCATTATAAACAGCATTTACAAAAGCACGTGCAGTATCTATTGTTGAAGCAATTTCCATTTTTGTATTAAGAGGCATATGGAACATTAAAGGATCTAACATTGGATGACCCATTATCCCTGTAAGTCTAAAAATTGTATAATTGATTTTAGATTCTTGAATCATTTTTTCAGTTTCTATTTTAACATATGCATAATAATCTCCTTCGCTAGGACATAAAGGATCGTTCACAGTTATCCAAGGATCATCTACTCTATCACCATATACACTAATTGAAGAGGAAAAAATTAAGAAGCAGTTTTTATTTTTTTCTTTTATTATATCCACAATAGTTTTAGTACCAAAAAAATTTACTTTTCTAGTTAAATCAGGTTTAGAATCCGCTAGAGGTGGAATTATAGCTGCTAAATGAATAATTACATCAGCATTCCAAAGTAAATCTTCCATTAACTTTTCATCATTAATAGAACCATAGACAATATTTACCTTATCTTCATATTTTTTTAATCTCCTTTTATTTTTGGTAGTGGGTAAATCAACAGCTGTAATTTCTAAGTCATCTTTTAAAATAAGTTGTTTTAAAGTTTCATATCCGATACTACCTCCCGCACCTGTCAAAACAACTTTTATCATTTTCACACCTTCTCTATCATAATTATACAGTATTATTTTTTACAATTCAATTAATATTATTTGTAAAAACTATTCCTGACATGTTAAAGCTTAAGAAAATGTGCTATAATGGATACAACATAATAAGGGGTGAAAATATGTACAATTTTGTTATAGTTGATGATAAAAAATATTTTCTAGACAAAATCGAGAAGTTAATAGAAAATTTTAATAATGAATTTAATCATAAAGGTATGATTTATAAATTTCAAGAATATGATACAAGTTTTCATGAATTAATGCATAAAAATTTAGAAAATATGATATATATTCTAGATATAGAAACAGAAAATGGCGATGGTCTAGATGAAGCCGAAGACATACATGATTTATATCCTGAAAGTAAAGTTATTTTAATTAGCATGTATCAAAATAAATATACTGCTAGAATGTTAAGAAACCCACATTTTTATATTGGATTTGTCTCAAAAGAACAGGACTCAAAAGATTTTAAAAAAGAATTATATGAACTATTAAAAAGAGCGATAAACTTTTATAATAAAGAAAAAAGTATAACAATTAAAAAAAGAGATGAAATTATTAAAATATATACCAAAGATGTAACATTTATCGAAGCAAGTAATCGCCATACAATTATAAATAGACTAAATAAAAATCCAATAAAAACTAACTTTACTCTAAAAAAATACGAAGAAATGAATTTTGCAAATTTTAAAAAAACTCATAATTCTTGTATAATTAATTTTGATAATGTAAGCAGCTTTAATAGTAAAAAAAGTCAAATAACTTTTAAAGATGAAACAACAACTGATTTAGTATCACGAACATATAAAAAAGACATAAATAAATATATAGAAGCATCATCTTTCAAAAAAACTCCCGAACAAGAATATGCAAATACCTAATAATAAACAAAAATAAACAAGAATTTCAATTATTAAATCTTTAAGATTTTCAATATTATGATTACATATAGATATTATTGATAAGATTAAATAAACAATTATAATTAATAATTTTATAAAAATAATTTTTACTTCTTTTAATTTGTACTTCATACAGCCAACTCCTAAAATTTAAGTCTTAATCCATCATGTGATATTTCTAATTTGGTTCCGTTTTTTCAACAAAAGTGAGTGTATAGCTACATTATAGTTCCTAAAAGGAACATTGTCAATGAAAAAGTATATAAATCTTAAAAATATTCACTTTAAAAAATTAATATGTTATAATTTATATTGTTTGGAGGTGTAAACTTTTGGCTACTAATGATATACAAAAGTTAGTAAGTATTAATTTTAAAAAAATAAGAATTTCTAGAAATTTGACTCAACAAGATATTGCCGATAAAATAAACAAATTAAGAAGAAGTCATAGTGATAAGAAGGATTATACACCTATAACTCGTGCAACAATCTCAAAATATGAAAGTGGTAAACTCATGATTAGTTTAACTATGTTGAATGATTTATGCCAAGTATTAAATATAAAACTTACAGAGATTTTTAAAGATTTGGATAATAATAAAAGTTTTAGTAATGAGAAAGTATATAAAGATGATGATTATGTAATAAATTTTATAAATTTTGATAAAGAGGAATTTGAAAAATTAGATAAAGATACTAAAAATAAACTTATTGATGATGCAATTTTTGAATTATCTAAGCTTAAACATGAAATAAATCAAAAAAAATAATGTTTGCATTTTATACACGAAAAACTACAACTTATACAATACTAAAGATATAATTATTAATATTTGATATTATATTAATATGGGGAATGGTAGATTTTACTGGAGGTATTGTTGTGAATTATTTTGTAGTATATACTAAAAGTGGTAAAATTATAAAAATTACCTCAAAAGCCATTAAGATTGACAAATCTAAATCTACTAAAAAAATATCAACAAAAAAAGATCGAAAATGATCTTTTTTTAATTTTTAGATTTTGGTTTTAATATATAGTTATTTATAAATAAAAACATTCCACCAAAAAGTAATACCATAAAAAATATACATAAACTTATTAAAATGTTAAAAGTATATGATACTTTACAACACCCAAACCATTGAGCAATAAACGAAGTTACTATAACTCCTAAACTTCCAAAGATAGATATAGTTCCACAATCTACAAGAATATCTTTAATTTTATTCGTATCACTATTGTTCAAAAGTATTACTAAAAAATATGAAGATAAAATAACAGTTGATACAATTGATGAAACAAAATAAAAACTTGAATAAGATGGAATATACATTATATCATTTGCAAATAAATAATAAACTATTAATCCTATTAAAAATGCAAAAGCAATGACTATAGAACAATATCTAGAACAATTTTTCATATCTTTACTCCCCTCATAAAGATTTTTGACTTTTTAAAAAAGTATAAATAAAACATATAATACCACCTAATAACAATGTAAAAAAGAATGTAAGTATAGCCATGCCAATATAAAATAAAATACTTGAATAATTTAAATAAAGCGATGTAATAAAAGCACTTAATTGCATACCTACACTACCTATTAAAGCAAGATTTCCACCATTTAAATATGCTTTTTTTAATGATGCGAAATTTTTTTTATTAGATAATATTATGCTTATAAACATCGAAATCATAGCGGTACAACCTATCGCAATTGCAGTATTAAAAAATCCCGTTTCATAATATAGATAAATATGTTCACTTACAAATAACACAAATATAACAAATGCAAAAACTACACCTAATGCAATAACTATATATGAACTTTTAAAATTATTCATTTTTTATCCCTCCTTTTTAATTATCTCTAAAATATTATATTAATTTAAAATATTATTTTATGACATATTAATACAAAAAAAAGACTTTAAAATTTTTAAAGTCTATTTTGCTGTTGAATGCTTTTTATTTTTTCTATTTTTGTAAAACAGAATAATCCCTACTACAATTAAAATACATATAATTATTAAACAAACTTTTGAATATTTATCAATAAAATCGACTACATCCATCCACTTATTACCAGCTAATGCACCTAAGCATACTAAAGCTATGTTCCAAATTAAAGAACCAATAGTTGTATATATAATAAATAATGGAAAACTCATTTTTGTCATTCCTGCAGGAATAGAGATTAAACTTCTAACAATTGGTATAAACCTACAAAAAAGTACCGTTAACTTACCTTTTTTTGTAAACCAATCTTCAGCTTTATAAATATCTGATTTTTTAAAACGTAAGATACGTCCAATTTTACTATCTACTATTTTTCCAAGTCTTTCTTTAGTAAAAATTCTACCAAATAAATATAAGACAATTGCGCCTATAATAGAACCTATAGTAGCAGCAATAACAACTCCCACTATTCCCATTTTGGAATAAGTGGTCATAAAACCACCAAATGTTAAAATTATCTCTGAAGGAATAGGTGGAAAAATATTTTCAAAAGCCACTAAAAAAGCTATTCCAAAATATCCATAATTGTTCATTATATCTATAATAATTTCTTGCATATGACCTCCATAAAAAATCTTAAATTAAAATAATTATACTAAATCTTTAGGTTCAAGTAAAGAAAGCGAAACTTTATTTTTATCTAAAAATATATCATCGACATAGCAATCTACAATATCACCAACACTAACAACTTCCATTGGATGTTTAATATACTGCTTAGTAAGTTTCGAAATATGTGCAAGACCATCATTTTTTAGACCTATATCGATAAAAACACCAAAATCTACAACGTTTCTTACAGTTCCTTGTAATTTCATTCCACGTTTTAAATCTTCTATTTTTAAGACATCGCTTTTAAGTAACGGTTTAACAAAATTATCTCTAGGATCCCTAGTTGGTTTTTTTAAATCTTCAACAATATCATTTAGAGTATATTCATCTATGTTTAGCTCTTTAGAAATATTTTTAATATCAACTTTTTCTAAACTCTCAATTAATTTTGGTGTTCCTAAATCTTTTAAATCTAAATTTAATTTTTTTAAAAGTTTAAGAGTAGAGTCATAACTTTCTGGGTGTATTGAAGTTTGATCTAAAGGATTATTACCATCTACAATTCTTATGAATCCTATAGATTGTTCATAAGCTTTATCCCCTAGTCCTTTAATATTTTTTATCTCATCCCTATTTAAAAATTTTCCATATTTATCTCTATATTCTAGAATTTTATCGATAGTTTTCTTAGTAAGTCCCGAAACATATTTAAGTAAGGATGCACTTGCTGTATTTATATTAACTCCAACTTGATTAACTGATTTACTTACTACAAAATCTAAAGAATCATTTAATTTTTTGCTAGATACATCGTGTTGATATTGTCCTACACCGATACTTTTAGTATCAATTTTTACTAGCTCTGCTAGAGGATCTTGCAGTCTTCTACCGATACTAATTGCGCTTCTTTCTTCAACATGCAAATCAGGAAATTCATTTATTGCAAGTTTACTTGCAGAATACACACTCGCACCTGCTTCACTCACTATTATATATTCAACTTTTCTGTTAGCTTCTTTTATAACATCAGCTACAAAAGCTTCACTTTCACGTGATGCAGTACCATTTCCTATCGCAATAATATCAATATTATATTTAGAAATTAAATCTAAAACATGTTTCTTCGCACTATCATATTCATTTCTAGGCTCATGTGGATATATTACACTAATATCTATTGGCTTACCTGTTTTATCTAATACTGCTAGTTTACAACCTGTTCTATAAGCAGGGTCCAATCCCAATACAACTTTCTCTTTCATAGGTGGCGTAAGTAATAATTTTTCTAAATTTTTACCAAAGATGTCAATTGCTACTTCTTCTGCCTTTTCAAATAATTCACTTCTAATTTCTCTTTCAATACTAGGTGCGATTAATCTCTTATAACTATCTATGATTGCATTTTTAACTATATCACATACAAAGGAGTTTTTATTTTTCACTAGTTTTTCTTCTAAATAGTTATAAATAACATCCTTATCAACTTCAATATTAACTGTAATTACTTTTTCATTTTCCGCACGATTAATAGCCAAATATCTATGTGGTTTTACATGTTTTATAGGTTCAGAATAATCATAGTACATCTCATATACTTTGTTTTCATCAGTAGCATTTTTCTTAATTTTGGTTACCAATACTCCTGTTCTAAAAGTATAGTTTCGTATCCATTTTCTATAAGATGCGTTATCACTTATCCATTCTGAAATTATATATCCTGCGCCCATTAAAGCTTCATCCATATTTTTAACTTTATCATTAATATAATTTTTTGTAATACTTTCTAAAGATCCAGTAACAGGAAAACTCATAATTATTTTAGCTAAAGGTTCTAGACCATTGTTAATAGCGTCGGTTGCTTTTGTTTTTTTCTTTTCTTTAAAAGGTCTATATAAGTCTTCAACATCTACTAATTTCTCACTTTTTAAAATTTTATCTTTTAACTCATCAGTTAACAACCCTTTTTCATCGATTAATCTTATAACATCTTCTTTTCGTTTTAAAAGGTTAATTTGATATTCATAAACTTCTGATATACTTCTTATTTGTTCTTCATCTAAATTTCCTGTAACTTCTTTTCTATATCTTGCAATAAAAGGAATAGTATTTCCTTCACTTAGTAAATTTAAAGTATTAATTACTTGTTTATTACTTATTTTTAAATTTCCACTTATTTGTTTTATTATTAATTCGTTCATTGTTTACCTCCATGTATCTGTACCTTCTAATTATAATATTAATTAAATTTTAATACAAGAAAAATATATGATAAAATAAATATGTATT
>CALVYE010000041.1 GCA_944372025.1 uncultured Bacilli bacterium
TCAACTCTCTTTTTATCTTGATTTAATTATACACTATTTTCTATATTTTTTTTAAGCGATTGCCATACAAATATTATTTGATTATTTACATATATTAAATAGATATGATATAATTTATTCATAAAAATAAATATAGAAAGATGATGATATAATGGATGAAATAAATCAAAAAAAAGTATATTCTTTTTCTATTTTTTCGGAATTTCTAAATCTTTTAAAAGAATATTCAATAAACAAAGATAAAGAAACAGAAAATAAAATAGACAACTTGATAAAAGAAAATAGAAATATATATCTACCTTTACCTAGTAATCGTATGGGATCATTTTTAGCTGTTGCCATAGAAATGAATGAATTTGTAGGTGCTTTATATCTGTTGAGAAATTCTTCTAGACTTGAAATTAACAGTGATAATATTTCATATGGACTATTAGGGAATGATATTTGGGGAATAGAAGAATATATTGATAGAATACCAAATAATCTTTTGAATTTAAATATAGATGAACTTAGAAAAAAATATAAAGATTCACCTGAATATTTAGAACAAGTCATAAAGGCAAGGCTTCAAAATTATAATTCGTTCAATGTCATTAAAAAAATGGCAATCGATAAAAGAAAACAAAGAAGAGACTTTATAAATAATTTGTTAAATAAAAAACATTAATTATGAGTTACTCAAATTAATGTTTTTTATTTTTAAAATTTTTCTATTATCTCATCCATAAGTTTTTCTCTATCTTTTATAAAATCATATATACGATTATAATTATCTTCTCCACTATTTGGAAGACTAGGCCATATAGCTAAATTATCACTATAGGCATTATCAGGTATTTGTCTTCTAAAGCTTTCAAACATTTTTATAATACTATCTGAAGTTAAAATATTTTTTCTTAATTCATTATATCTTTCTTTTATTTCACTCCTATAATTATTTAATAGTCTAGTCCATAAAAGCATTTCATTTGGTGTATTAGATTTAATACTACCATCATCATTGAATGAAGGTAACATTGTATCATAAGTATAGAATGTAAAATCTGCGTTTCCATTACTGAAAGTAGAATCTAAATCGTATGCTGAAGGGAACCAAACTTTTCCGTCAAAAGTTGCCCACAACATGTTTTTAGCTGTGTTATCTGCCGCACATATATAATAGAAATATATCATATAATCAATCGCACCATCGACATCTAAATAATTACCAATACCATTCTTAAAGCTTTCTCCATCATTATTGATAGTAAAGTCTATTAATTTATTTATGCTATCTTCTACTTCTTCATCAGTTTTATTACCCATATATTCTTTTTCCCAACCTGTATTTGGATCACTAAAATCTACTCTAGCTTTAAATAATGAATCATCTTTATAACTGTCTGAAGTAATTAAATATTCATCATTACCTGACATATTAAATAAATCCTCATCTTTAGCAGTATTAAAAGTGTATAACCCTTGAGGTTCATCATTTATATAAAGTAAAACAGGATATCCATCCACTGCTCCACCATTTACTAAACTGGTAAGTCTATCACTTACATTATCTCTACTTTTAACTACTTGTCCCCATAATTTTGCTGAAACTAAATTTCTAGCTTGTGTATAATCTACATAATTAGCTTTTAGTACATACTTATTTCTTGAATCCCAATTATTAATTGAAAGTTTATATTTTTGTTCATAATTTTCATCTTCATATAGTTTAATAGTATAATTTTTCTTTTCATAACTTATTGAAGAGTTTCCTTGCCATTTTAAAGTAGCGTATTTTTCAAAATTAGCTTTATTACCTGTATAATTAACTTTTAATTTTACTTCATTGTCTTTCGATATGTTAGACATATCTCCTGTTAAATATATCTTATCTAAACTTACAACCTCATAAGTATTTTCATCTACATTATATAATAGAGGGACTCCATTGTAATTGAATACAAATGATAAAGATTTATTAGTAGGTTCATCATAAAGACATATATTTGTTTGAACATTATTGTTATATTCAATTTTTACAAAATTTTCGTGTTGAGTAAAAAGTTTAGGATTATGTATAGTAGTATCTCCTATTTTGACAACTATGTCGTAACATTCATTATCACTTAAATCTTTAAAGTCATATTTTTCCATAGTAGTATAATCATCATTTTTTAAAGTTGATATATCATAAAACTTAATATTAAAGTCCAAATCCATATTACTATAAAAATCAATTTTAACTGATGCATGTTCACTATCAGCTTGGTTTTCATATATTACCTCCGCACCTAAGGCTTCCGTAATAAATCTTATAGGTACATATAAAATATCATCTATTTTTACTGGACTTACATCAGGTGAAGTCATGGTTTCTCCAAATGTAAAGTCTAAAGAATTAGGAGCTTTCAGTAATGAATTATATACATTATCTTTATATACATAACTAGTTTTATAGTAAACATTATCCATATTCTCATAATTTCTAGTAAGTATAATTTCTTCATCATTAGATGATTCTACTTTACAAGTACCTAATTCATCTGAACATAAATCATCTAATTTTACATAAGTCCTCCACTTATTAGTAATAAAATTTTCAAGTTGTGTATCTCTTCCTTTTATTGTTATATTTACAGGATTTACTGCATCGATTGTTTGTCCATCATCAAGAGTTTGTCCTATTTCTAAGGCATTTATCTTTGAAAAACAAAGAAAAAATGTAAATAGAAATAGAAATAAAATATTCTTTTTCATTTTAATCACCTATCTTTTCATTTGAAATATCAATTTTACAAGTGTTGTCTTCCCATATATATGGTTTTCCAAGATTTTTACATTCATCTTCATTTGTTACTTCACTTATATCTATTTTAGTTATTGTAGTATCATCAGGATTTAAAAATATCTCCATACATTTATTATCCCATTTTTGGTTAATTAATGAAAATACAAAGCTTATTATTGATACTAAAAAGAAAAATACAACACCATAAATAAGTCTTTTAACAAATAATTTTATATGAGAATTATCATTTTGTTTTGCCATTGATTTTAATAAATCAATAACTCCAAATAGAATAATAATTATTGGAACTATAATTTTAGAGATTTCAAAAATTTTACCTAGAAAACTTAAAAGTCTATATGCTGTATCACTATTACAAAAAGGTATTTCCATCACACTAATAAATTCATTCATTTTTATCCACCACATTTACTATAATAACATTTGATTCAATATTATCCTTAGTTTTTATATATATTTCTGTAGTTCCATTATTTTTGGCAACAAGTTTATTATTATCGATGCTTACAACATCTTCATTTTCTATTACATAAGTTATATCTCTATTAACTTTATCACTAAAACTATATTCGACGTTTAAATATGAATCTTTATATAGATTAAATTCGCTATTATTTCCTGGAGAATAAACAATATATCCATAAGAGTCATTTGGCATGTACATATCTAAAAAGACTTTATAATTTTTCTTTCCCATAAACTGATAAATTAAAATAATAATTAATATACCTATTATTATTCCAACAATTATCCATTTTTTTCTTTTCAAAAAATCAATAAATTTATCCATCATACAAATTTCTCCTATCTATCATTATTATATAACAAAATAAAGAAAAAAAATAGATTGTTTTTAATCTATTTTTAATTTAAAATATTTTGTTTTTCTTTTACTATATCAGTATAAAAATCTTCCCATAATTTCAAAACATTTTCTTTTGAATAAAACTCTGAAATACTCTTAGATTTCTTAGAATATTCTTTATATAATTTTTTATTATCTCTTAAATCTTTAAGACACTTAATAAATTCTTTATTAGTCTTTCCCTTTAAATAATTTCCAAATAAAATATCTTCATATAATTCTAAATCTCTTAATAATAATGGAGTTTCTGAATTAACTGCTTCTAATATAGTCATTGGAAATAATTCGTTATATGATGGTACAAATAAGACATCACAAATATTATATAAAGCATTCATATCATCTCTTGGTATTATTCCTAAAAATTTTACATTTTTAGGTGGATTTTCCATAATTGTTTTTAATTCATCATAACCATCGGTTATTTTTCCAAATGAAAACCCTCCACACCAAACAAATGTCATATCAGGTAATTTTTTAGCACATTCAACAAAGTCTTTAACACCTTTTCTCGTCTGTACTTGGCCTGCGCCTAATACTATAAATTTATCATTTTCCAATCCATATTTCTCTTTTGTTTTTATTATGTCTTTTTCTTTCATTTTATAAAATTTATCTTTAGAAACATAATTAGGTATATAGTGTATCTTTTCTTTTTTAATACCCACTGAAACTAAATCTTTAATAAATATTGGGTTTACAACAACCAAATGATCAGCAAGATTATAAAATTTTATTACATATCTTTTAAATACTTTAAATGCAGGTCTAGGTAATTTTATTGAGCCATCTAAAGTGGTTGGCAAAAAATGAACATAGGCTACGTTTACTCCTTTATTATGTTTCATTTTAACATAATTAATAGGATCAATAGTATGTGAATGAATTATATCAAATTTTCCTTTATCATTTACATGAACATCAAAAAGCTTACTTTCACGAACTAATGCTACTTGTTCTAAGTATGCACTTCCTACTCCTTGACCATCAACTTTATCTGCACTAGAAAGCATATTAATTCTAATTTTACTCATTTTATACCTCCTGAAATACAGTAATAATCATCGGTTTACATTCTGTTTCTTTATACAAATATTTTCCTAAGCTTTCTCTTAATAATGTTTTAAGTTTATTATATTCTATATATTTAGAACTATTAATATTACTCTTAATTACATTAACACATAATTTTTTAATTTCGTCTAATAATTCCGAACTATCTTTAACATATACGAACCCACGTGTTATTACTTCAGGCCCTGATATAATTTGTTTAGTCTTTTTATCTAAAGTTGTACTTATAATTACAATACCATTTTCACTTAAAACTTCTCTATCTTTTAATACTGCTTCTCCAATGTCATTTATTGCATTTCCATCAATTAAAATATCTTCT
This sequence comes from uncultured Bacilli bacterium, assembly GCA_944372025.1. Lineage (GTDB taxonomy): Bacteria > Bacillota_I > Bacilli_A > RF39 > UBA660 > JAFSEX01. Next base: position 5,050 of record CALVYE010000041.1, read on the forward strand.
GTTTTTACTTTATCAAAACATTCTACTAGTTTTCCATCGACAAATTCTACTACTTCACCATTTTGTTTTAATAATATATTTTCAGGTTTTATACCTACTTCTGTGGCTACATTTGCATTAGCAACTTGAAAACGATACTCCCCTTTAACAGGAAAATAATATTTGGGATTCATAAGATTGATCATAAGCATCAAATCTTCACTTGAAGCATGGTGTAGTAAAACATCTTTTGGTGAAAACATTATTACATTCGCACCTATTTTTGCGATGGCATCTGCAGCTTTAACCGCACTTCTTTCTATATTATCACTAATTGGTTCACCAAAAACTATTGTATCTGTTTCCTTGATTTTTATATATTTATCATAACCATTTATCATTCGATTGATGTTTGCCAAAGTTTTTTCGCGTTCATTAGAAACAAGTATAATAACATCTTTATCATTTATATTAGATAAATCGCCTATTCTATTTTTATCAAATTTTAAATATTTAAGTTCAAGTGCATTATTTACGATATTTTGCAGTGTTTTACCCATGATAACTATTTTTCTATTTGTTTTTGCTACTTCGTTAAATAACTCTTGAATATTATAGATGTGTGCGGAAAAGACATTATATATTATTCTATTTTCATTTCTACTTAAAATCTCTCTAATTTTTTTAGCCGTTCTATGATTTGGTGACGTATGACCTTGTTTTTCAGCATACATCGATTCAGCAAGTAAGCATAAAACTCCTTGTTTTCCAATATAGGCTAATTTACCAATATCTGTTTTATACGCACCCATCATTGTCGAATCAAATACAAAATCTCCCGTATAAACAATCGCTCCATCTTTAGTATTTAAAACATATCCTACACTATCTGGAATAGAATGAGTTACACTTATAGGAAATATACTTAAATTACCAAATTGAATTTTTTTATGTGGTTTGATTTCCACCATATTATTAAATTTCACATCGCAATTTTCTAATTCACGTTTCAAAACCTCTAAGGTAAATTTTGTTCCATAAACTTTAATATTGGGTAGTTCACTTACAATATCTGGAACTCCTCCCATATTTTCATTATGACCATGTGTCAAAAAGATTCCTTTAACTTTATTAATATTTTCTTTTATATAATCATAGTTAGGTAGTATATAATCGATTCCAAAAAGTTTATCATCTGCATATTTTAAACCTGCATCAAATACGAAAATGTCTTCATCAACTTCAACAACATACATATTTTTACCATTTTCGTTTAGACCACCTAAACTAAAAATTCTGATTTTACTCATTTTTTCTCCTTTCTTTAGTTATCACTAAAAAACATTATACTAAAAAAAGTGTTATTTGTAAATTACAATTCCTAATTAAGAATATTAAAAAATTCAAGGTTAAAACTTGAATTATTTTATTATTTTATATACTAAATCATCTTTATCTTTTTTAACTTTAGAAAAACTAAAGCATTCATATACTTGTTCTTCAATATTCTCAACGGGTTTATTATAATAAACTGTTACTATAGGCATATTTTGACTTACAATGTCACCAACTTTTTTGTGAATAACTAATCCTACTGTGGGATCTATTTTATCTGTCGCAACTTTTCTTCCTGCACCAAGCATACCCGCAATTTCTCCTAATTTTAAGGTGTTTATTTCTGTAATGAATCCTGTTTCGTGCGCTAAAACATCTACTTTATTTTTAGAGATTTCAATATTATCAATATTTCCATGTTGATATTTAACCATTTCTAAAAATTTATTATAGGCACTGCCGTCTGCAAATTTACTTGAAACTAATTTCATAGCGTCATCAATTACCATATTTTTACTTAATAGAACCATATATGACGCAATATATAAGCATAATTTTGTTAAATCTTCAGGGCCTTTTCCTTGTAAGGTATCTATTGCTTCATTAACTTCTAAAGCATTTCCTACCGCATATCCTAAAGGTTCATTCATATTAGATAAAATACATACTACTTCTCTGTTAAAATATTCTCCTATACTAATCATAAGTTTAGCAAGTTTTGTAGCTTCATCAAGATTTTTCATAAATGCTCCGTTACCTACTTTTAAATCGATAACTATTTTGTTACACCCACTTGCTAGTTTCTTACTCATAATAGAAGATGCAATTAAAGGAATAGAATCTACAGTTGCTGTTACATCTCTTATCGCATATATTTTTTTATCTGCAGGCACTAAGTCTTTATTACCTGAACATATACATAAACCTATATCTTTAACTTGGTCCATAAAGTTTTTGGTAGATAAATTAACATTAAAACCTGGAATAGATTCTAGTTTATCTATTGTGCCACCTGTAAAGCCTAACCCTCTACCACTCATCTTTGCTACATTAACACCACACGCTGCTACTAAAGGAGCAACTATTAAAGTTGTTTTATCTCCTACTCCTCCTGTAGAATGTTTATCAACTTTTATACCATCTATACTGCTTAAATTAAGTTTTTCACCACTATTAAGCATTGCTTCCGTTAAATAAAAGGTTTCTGTATCACTCATACCATTAATACATATAGCCATAAGTAAGGCACTAATTTGATAATCTTCGATATTACCTTTTACATACTCATTAATCACAAATTCTATTTCTTCTTTTGTAAGAATACCTTTATTTTTCTTCTTATTAAGTATATCTATTATATTCATAATTTCGCCCCTTTTTTCTTTTTATTATAATTCAAATATGTGTGGAAAAATAGTAGGATTTGTATCTACATAATATATTGTTTCAACTGTATAATTTAGATATGCTGTTAATTTATTTCCATCATAAAATAAAGCAATTCTTTTATTTAATGGATTTATATCATGTATATCTTTATAACATTCAAAATCACAAAAGCCTTCTTCAACATATCCTAATTCGGTCTCCTCAACATATGAAGAATTAAGTTCATTATTAATTATAGTTGTTAATCTATTCATATCCATATCATGAATTTCTAAAACATCATCTAAACTATATAACGTTCCTTTATCTATATCAATATAGTATGAAATATATCTAGGATTTTTAATATTATTTTTATATTCTTCTATTTCTATAAAAATATATAGTAAATTATCATCTAAATAATATTTATAATCATATTTATTTTTTTCATCAGAAGTTGTCATATAAAAATCTTCATACAGTTTATCATTTATCTTTTCTATTTGTTCACCATCGACATTTATATATGGTAATTTTTGAGTTGCACTTTTTTCAACTTGTGTAAAAACATAATCTTTGTTTGAAATAGTTTTATTTATATTGGATTTATTTTTAAAGAAATTAACTAATAAAAATACGATTATTAAGACTAATATAGCCCCAATAATATAGAATTTTTTCTTGTGTGTTTTTATAATGTAAATTAAATTTTCCATAAAACACCTCTAATCGTTTATATAACTAACTGCATCATGAGCATTACTAGGTATGTTAGTAACTTTTACAGGTCCACATGATGTACATTGTGATTGAACTACTTGATTATTTCCAATATACATTGTTACATGTCCATAATTTCTAGAAAAGATTAAATCTCCTGGCCTTACATCACTTAAAGCAACTTTTCTTCCTCCTTGAGCTTGTGTAGCTGCAGTTCTAGGAATACTAATTCCAAAGTGTGCATAAACAGCTTGAACAAATCCTGAACAGTCTGCACCCGTAGTTAAACTAGTTCCTCCATACACATATGGAGTAATTCCAACGTGTTGAAGTGCGAAAGATACAATTTGATCTCTTTGTGATGAAGATGCCGCATATACAGTTCCTCCGGAATTTCCACTAGAATTTTGGGCCAACTGATTTTCTTTTCTAATATCAGATTGTATATTAGCAATTTTATTTGTGATTTCACGTATGGATGCTTCTATAGTATCTATATTAGCTGATGATATATCTAGAGCATTTTCTAATTTATCATAGGCAAGATCTGCCTCAATATTTGGAACATCTAATTCTATCAAACTACTATTTATATCATCAAGATATTTATAAACTAAATCTAAATTTTGCCCCTCATTACCATTTTGTATAATATATTCTAGTTCGTTTAAGGAATAATCAGTATTTGGTATTGAATAGCTTTTAAGTTCATTAATTAATTCTAGTGTTTCATTTCTTTTATTATCTGATAATTTATTTTTTACAGCTTCTTTATTTTCTGTTATAAGTTTATCAATTTCAGCTTTTTCTTCATCACTAAGTTTATCTTTTCTATAATCTGTCAAAGCCTGTAAATCTTCAATCAAAGATACTGACTTTTCTTGATATTCTTCTACTTCTTTTTGATTTTTTATACGTTTATTTAAAGCTGCTTCTTTTTCTTTTAATTTTGTAAGTTGTTTTATCGTTTTATTATCTGCACTTGTCCAATATTCTATTTTATCTAGAGTATTTTGTGAAAGCATATTCATTACAAAGTTGACTCCTATAGGTATAAAAAATATTATAACGGCACTAATCATTTTATTAATTATTTTAGAAATAGATTTATTAGTTTCATCAGGTTTTGTCATTGCTTTAAAAAGTTCAAAAGAAGCTACTACAATTAATATTATTGGTACAACAATAAAAGCAATTGAAAGAATTGTTTTTATTAAATACATAACTCTAATAATTGGTAAATCTTTTGTTGTTAAAAGTGCGAAATATAACATTTAATCACCTACTTATTATATTCAAATTATAGCATAAATACTATTAATTAGTAAATTGATAGTTAAGAAAAAAGGATGATTTGATATGAACCCCGTTTCTTGGATATAGAAACGAGGTTCATATCATTTACATCACCCTTTAAGTTTTAAAATTTCTTTTTCACTCATACCTGTAACCTTTGATATAAATTTTATATCTGCATTTTCTTTTAACATATTAATAACTATTTCTTTTTTATTTTGCTCAATACCTTCTTTTTTAGCAGCGATTAATTTTGTATTGTTGACTTTTCTATCAACTATCTCTTTGTCATAC
>CALVYE010000042.1 GCA_944372025.1 uncultured Bacilli bacterium
CTTATATTTTGTAAATCACTACCTATGTAATTTAATACACTATTTTTGATTTCATCAACATTAGATTTTTTAATATCTAAATTAGAATCCTCTTCGTTTATATTTTCTGTATTGTTATCTTTTTCAATATTTTCTTCGCTATTATTTATAACATCTTTATTATAAGTTGATTTATCATAATTTGGATAATATTGAAAAAACATATATGCGATCGAACCTATAATAATTATTAATAATATTAAAATTAGAAAACTGCATATTATCTTTTTCGTATACTATCCTCCCTACTATATTAATATTTAATTTCACCTAAATAATAGTTTTTCTTTCCTCTTCTTATAACTACATATTTATTTTCAATAGACATATCTTTATCAATTGCAATATTTTCATCGTTGACTTTTTCTCCATTTACGCTAATTGCATTATTTTTAAGGAATTCTCTTGCTTCTCTCTTGCTACTAGTTATTTTTGAATTTACTAATAAATCAACTATATTCATTACTTCACTTATTTCAAAATGTGGTACTTTAGCAAAACCTTCTTCAATTTGTTTAGAGTTTAGTTCTTTAATATCCCCTTTAAAAAGAGCTTTACTAATTTTTTCAGCACTTAAAAATTCTTCTTTTCCATGTAAGTCGGTAATAATTTCTCTGGCAAGTGTTGTTTGTGCGATTCTTAAATGAGGATTTTTTTTATGTTCATCGACAATCTTCATTATTTCTTCAGGAGTTAAAAAAGTAAATATTTTTAAGTATGATTCACACATACTATCATCTGTATTTATTAAATATTGATATAATTCATATGATGAAGTTTTATTAATATCTAGCCACAAAGCATTACCTTCTGATTTTCCAAATTTATTACCATGTACATCTAAAACTAAAGGCATAGTAAAAGCATAAGCATCTTTTCCTGTTTTTTTCTTAATTAAATCTAAACCTGTAGTAATATTTCCCCATTGATCTGATCCTTCAGCTTGCAATATACAATTTTTATTTTCAAACAAGTGTAAAAAGTCATATCCTTGAATTAAAGTATAAGAAAATTCAGCATAAGTTATTCCTGTTTCTAAACGTCTATTAATAATATCTTTAGAAAGCATATAATTTACATTTACATATTTTCCAACATCTCTTAAAAAATCTATGTAATTAAAATCTTTAATCCAATCATAATTGTTTACAATTTCAGCTTTACCATCAAAAATTTTATCAACTTGTTTTCTGATTCCTTCTAAATTTTTATTTAAAACATCTTTAGATATTATTTCTCTTTCTGCAGTAGGTCTAGGATCCCCTATTAACCCTGTCGCACCACCAACTAATAATATTGGATGATGTCCAGCATTAGAAAGCCTTTTAGCAGTTAATAAAGATGAATAATGTCCTAGGTGCAAACTATCTGCAGTTGGATCTGTCCCCCAATAAAAAGTAATTTTTTCATCGTTTATTTTTTTTTCAATATCCTCTCCTGCAACATCTTTAATTAAACCTCTCCATTTTAATTCTTCAAATAGTTTCATTACTTGTCATCCTTTCTTCCATTATTTTAACCCCTTTACTTGTTCCAATTCTAGAAGCACCATGGTTTATCATATCTAAAGCTTCTTTATAGCTTCTAATTCCTCCGCTAGCTTTAATTTTTAAATTATCACTTTTAAAATTATTCATAATATCTATATCTTCTATGGATGCACCTCTTTCACCAAATCCTGTAGAAGTCTTAATATAATTTACTTTTAATTCTGAACATATCTCAGTCATTAATTTTATCTCTTCCATACTAAGATAACATGTTTCAATTATTACTTTTAAGATTAAATTCTTAGTAATATTTCTAATTTCAGATATTTCATTTTTTATATATTCATAATCCATATCTTTTAATCTTCCAATATTTATAACCATATCAATTTCTTCCGCACCAAGTTCTATTGCTTCTTTGGCTTCTAAAACTTTTATATTTGTAGTATTTTGTCCAAGTGGGAATCCTATTACTGTACACACTTTTACTTCGGAATCGTTTAAAAATTTTCTAGCAACACTTATATTACATGGGTGCACACATACACATTTAAAATTGTATTTTTTCGCATTATCACATAAAAGTTTTATATCTTTAAGTGTTGCGGTAGGATTTAAGTTTGTCTCATCTATATATTTACTAAATTGCATATTATCTCTCCTTAAAAGAAAAATTCATCCTTATAAAATAAGGACGAATTATCGCGGTACCACCTTAATTCATGAATATATCATGCACTCTACTTCATAACGTGAAGATACGTTTTAACTCTAAATTTGTAATTCATTATTAAATTGTGACTAGTTTTCACCTAAACACTAGTTCTCTAAAACAAAATTTAATAACTACTTTAATTTTTCAATGTTAAATAATAACTAAATCAATATTAACCTAAAAATTATTATTTGTCAATTCTATCTTTAATAAGTTCATTGTAAACTTCGAGAACTTTATCCTTTTCATTATCTAATACAGGTATTAATTTTTGTTTGTCACTATCGTAATCTACAACATTCATAAAATGTACATTTATATCTTTAAATTCTGTATTCATAATATCATCAGTAGTATATGCCATATATATTTTATCGTATTCGTTTACTTTGAAAATCATTATAACTTCTACTTCTTTATTCATTTAAATTATACCTCTAACGATTTTTTCTACATCTAAAGAAATATCTTCAATATTTCTTACTTTTTTATTTTTTACACATTCTATAGTTTTATATTGATAGATTTGTGCTAGTAAAAGATAAGTTTCTTCCGCGTTAATTAAATGCTGTTTGTTATCTTCATGTTTGTCAGTACTTAATCTATTCTTATTAAGTTCATGGGCATAAGTGTATGGCATATGTAAAAATATAACTAAATCAGGTTTAGGAAGATTTAATAAATTATATTCTAATTCTTCAATCCACTTAAAAATTTCTTTTCTTTCTTCATTAGTCTTTAATTTACTTCCTTGATGAGCCATATTAGAAGGTATATATCTATCCAAAAACACAATATAATCATCATTTAAATATTTATTAATTAAATCTATGTTATATTTTCTATCTGCTGCATAATAAAGACATGCTATTTTAGGATCCAACCTTACAGGATCATCAAACCATGTATCACAAATTTCCTTTTTTCCTAAATAAGGTCCTCCTACTATTTTTCCTGTAGGAGTATCATACATCGGAAAAGAAAATCTTACTACTTTTTTACCCTCATTTTTTAATTTTTCTGCTATTAATTTTGATTGTGTTTCTTTCCCTGAACAATCAGTTCCTTCAATTACAATTAACTTTCCCATTATTTTTCTCCTAACATTTTTAATTGTTTAACTCTTGGTTTGACTTTTTTACCACAACTCATTTTACCTTCTTTACATCTATCAAAAGTACAAGATGGACCTGCTTTTTTAAATAGTAAAGGTGCTTCTTTTAAACAAATATCTAACATTTGATTAGCTACATCTCTTATTTCCCATTGAGCACGATTACAACATCTTTCTTTAAAAAAATTATGTAATGATCTAACATTCATTGTTACAATAATCTTAGTTTCACATGCATTAGGCAAAATAAATCTTGCATCTTCAATTGCCTTTTTATTGGCAGTCTTCTTATCTAATCCTTCACTAATATATTTATCTTCTAACATTTTAGTAAGTTCTTTATATTTTTCAAAAATCATATTGTTTATATCTTCATAAAAGATATTTATTTTTTCATCATTTTTTATATTTGGAGGTGTAATATATTTATAGGTTTCATTTAAATCAACATATCTTTGACTTTGTTGAGAGTAAGATGCAATTCTATGTCTTACTAATTGATGTGAACAAGCTCTACTTATACCTTCTATACCAAAAGTAAATGATACATGTTCCAAAGGACTTTCATGTCCTAATTCTAGCAAATTATTTATAAACTTCTCTATTTTTTCATCATCTTGTTTTTCTATCAAATCATCAATATCAGATTTAGAATAGCAAAGTTTAGCTGCGTATACTATTACTGATTCAATATTATTATTAAATACATCACAAGTGTGTGCAATTAATTTTACATGAGCCATTAATATCTATCCTCTTTTCTATATTTCATTAAAAGTATATCATACAATTGTTCGCACATCAAGATAATTTTATTAAAACTATTAAAAAATATAATCAGAAATTATCCAATTATATTGTTATCTTTATCAAATTCAATATTTATAAATTTTTTAGATGATAAAAAATCACACATATGTACAAATCTACTATTTTTACTTTTAGGAATAGGAAGGACTTCATTTCCCTCATAATCTTTATTCCATTCTCCCATATGGCTTTCGATAGATTCACAAATATATTTAACTTCATCATCAGTTAATTTAGTTTTATTTTTATTATCTTTTACAAATCTACTAGCTAATAAAGGATGATCAACTCTTGTATATTTTTCTTTAGGATTACCACATTTTATACCATCATGTAATAATAATGATAAAATTATTAAATCTTTTTCATCATCACTATAATTATTGACACTGTGATTTTCTAAAAGTTCATGTGCTATTCTAACTGCAGCTTTTGTGTGTCTAACAAGTCCTCCATCACCAGCTGCAAATGAAGGATGATATTTTCCTCCTGAACTAGCAGGAACTAAAAAGAAATAGTCGGGCAATAAATTTATTAAAGTTTCTCCACTTTCTTTTATTCTACTATTTTTTATGTAGGATAATTCTATTTTAAATACTGCACTTTTATTCATATAACATATTCACTACTACTTTCTAACACTTTTACTAAAATTTCATTAGATATAAATATATATTTAGAATTAATATATAAATTTTTACCATCATCTCTTATTAGATCATTTTTAATTAAATTTTTAAAATTAAATTTATCATAAATGTTAAAATTATATTTTTTTTCAAACTCAGCTTTATTTATTCCTTTTAATTTTCGAAAACTCAAAATTACTTCATTTTCTATATTTGAAGATTCAGTCATATTAAACTCATTTAGTCTATAATTTCCTTTTAAATATTTAGTGAAACTTCTCGTATTTTCATATCTAACATTATTTATAAATCCATGGGCACCTAATCCAAATCCATAATATTCTTCATTATTCCAATATGTTAAATTATGTTTTGATTCATATCCTTTTTTTGAAAAATTACTTATTTCATAATGAATATAATTTTTATCTTTTAAATAGTTACAAATATATTCATACATATCTGCGCATTCATCATCGCTAATCTCCTTATATTCATCAATATAAAGTTTAGTATTTGGTTCTAAAATCAAAGAATAATATGAAATATGTGGGATGTCTAACATTGTAAAATTATCTAAATCTTCTTTTATATCTTTTATTTCTTGATCATTAATTCCAAAAATCAAATCAATATTTATATTATAAATATCATTATTTTTTAAACATTTAACTAAATTATATACATCTTTTTTAGTATGTTTTCTTTCTAGTATTTTTAAATATTTATCATTAAAACTTTGAACTCCAATACTAACTCGATTAACTCCATATTTACTAAAAAGTTTTACTTTATTTTCATCTGTATTTTCAGGATTACATTCAATAGTAAATTCATAATTATCTGATAATTTAAATTTTTTAATTATCTTAAACAAAGTTTCAAGTTCTTCATAATTTAAAGAACTAGGAGTTCCTCCACCAATATAAATGGTATTTATTAGTTCATTTTTATAATTATTATCTATTTCTTTTTCTAAAACTTTTAAATATTCGTTTACAATTTTATTATTATAAAATATTTTAGAAAAATCACAATATGAACATATATTGGTGCAAAAAGGTATATGTATATATACACTTTTCATTTATAAACTTTTTCCTTCATTATTTTTTCCTACATTATTTAGATTATTAATAGAATGTTCTGCTAATTTTTCTTTTAACTTTTGATAATCTTTCTCACTAATCTCTTTTAACTTAGGAAGTCTAACTAGTAGATCTCTATATATTGTAAAAGGTGTACTCTCTAATTTTTCAGCAATTTGATTTATAGTTAAATCTTCAACTAACATAAGTGTAAATGCTTTTGAAACTCTTTCTCTTACTTCAGAATCATCAATGCTTTTTTCCTTTCTTTCATCAGATTTTTCAAAAACAAGTTGTGCGATAACAGGGTCTACCTTTTCCAAATATTTTAAAAATCTATATCTTAAAGAAACATGCGATATACCATATTTTGGAGCAACTTTTCTATATGAAGCTCCCTCTGATAAATAGTCATATGCTTGATTTAAGATAATTTTTCTAAATTCTTTATCATTTTCAAAATCAATTATTTCTTTCATATCTTCACCTATTTCTCATCCATACTAAGAACTGATAAAAATGCTTCACTAGGTATTTCTACACTACCTATCATTTTCATTTTTTTCTTTCCTTCTTTTTGTTTTTCAAGAAGTTTTCTTTTACGACTTACATCCCCACCATAACATTTTGCAAGTACATTTTTACGCATAGCTTTTATATCTGTACGTGCGATTACTTTGTTACCAATAGTTGCTTGAATTGGAACTTCAAACATTTGTCTAGGGATAATTTCTCTTAGCTTTTCTACAATTGCTTTGCCTCTTTTATAAGCAAAATCTTTATGTACTATAATACTTAAAGCATCTACGATTTCTCCATTCAATAAAATGTCCATTCTAACAAGGTCACTAGGTTTATTTCCTATTATCTCATAATCAAAAGATGCATATCCTTTAGTTGAAGATTTAAGTCTATCAAAAAAATCATAGACTATTTCTGATAAAGGTATTTCATAATGAATATTTACTCTTGTTTTATCAATGTAATCCATATTTATATAGTTACCGCGTTTATCTTGACATAATTCCATAACAGATCCTATAAATTCTGTAGGTACAAAAATGTTAGTTTTAATATAAGGTTCTTCTATGAGTGCGATTTTTTGTTTTTCAGGTAATTTTGTAGGACTATCTACAATTACTTTTTCTCCGTTTGTTAAGGTAACATCATAAATAACTGATGGAGATGTTGTAATTAAATCTATTTTAAATTCTCTTTCGATTCTTTCTTGAATAATTTCTAAGTGTAGAAGTCCTAAAAATCCACATCTATATCCAAAGCCTAAAGCTTCACTTGTTTCGGGTTCGTAAACTAATGATGCATCGTTTAATTTTAACTTATCTAAGGCATCTCTAAGATCAGGATATTTATTAGATTCTATAGGATATAAGCCACAGAATACCATAGGTTTCATAGGTTTATAACCAGGTAAAGGATTACTAGCTGGATAATTTTCTAAAGTTATTGTATCCCCTACTTTTACATCAGAAATACTTTTGATAGATGCACTTATCCATCCAACTTCTCCACATACAAGTTCATCTTTTTTTACTTCTTTTGGTGTGTTTATACCAAGCTCTACAACATCATATGTTGCATTTGTATTCATCATTTTAATTTTATCTTTAACTTTAATTTTACCATCTACTATTCTTGTTAGCATTATTGCGCCTCTATATGGATCAAAGACACTATCGAAAATTAAAGCACGAATTTTATTATTTATACTTCCCTTAGGATGTGGTATACACTCTACAATTGCATCTAATAACTCTTTAATTCCTACACCTGTTTTTGCACTTGTTAAAATTATTTCATCTTCCATAAAACCTAAAGTATCCATAAGTTCTCTTTTCACTTTTGGAATATCAGCATTAGGTAAATCGATTTTATTTATGACAGGAATAATAACTAAATCATTTTCAAGTGCTAAATAAAGATTAGCTAAAGTTTGAGCTTCTATACCTTGAGCAGCATCTACAACTAATATCGCACCTTCACAAGCAGCTAAACTTCTTGATACTTCATATGTAAAATCTACATGCCCTGGAGTGTCTATTAGATGAAGTGTATAATCTTCACCTTTAAATTTATGATGAAGCTGTACGGCATTTAATTTAATTGTAATACCTCTTTCACGTTCAATGTCCATACTATCTAAAAGTTGTTCTTTCATTTCTCTATGACTTACAGTTCCTGTTTCTTCTAAAATTCTATCAGCTAGTGTGCTTTTGCCATGATCAATGTGTGCGATTATAGAGAAATTTCTAATATTTTCCTGTTTCATAAAATCACCTATTTCTAATTATAACAAAAAATAATAAAGTATTAAAGTAATATTCCTTCTATAAAATAAAACACAGTTTATACTGTGCTTTAATATAAAATATTTTTTATATATTCCTTTATTTCATTATCTTTGGCATTTTCGAAGAAATTTTCTTTGAAAGCTTTGTGATTAATTGTATTTAAAAGGAAATCTTTATCTATTTCTTTTAATATCGTTAACATATCTTTATGTGTTATAGATTTTATATTATCTAAAATTTTCTTATTTGCTTGTTCAGGTTCTACTCTTTCTTTAGGGTATCCACTACCAAATTCACTTGAGAATAGATTATCAAAAATATTATCTAAAGTGAGCTCTGCGCCCCAACCAAAACCTTTAGCATATGGAAGAGCGATTGCATTTCCATTATTTACTTTGGCAAAAAGAATGGCATCTGTAGGGTCAACTACTAACCCGCATAACACTTTAGGAAATGAATTACAAGCAAGCATTGCACCTTCTCCTGTACCGCAACCTGTAACTACAAAATCTACAGCACCACTATTTATAAGTATTGCTGCTAAAAGCCCAGCTTGAACATAAGTTAAATTAGCATCGTTATTATCATTCATTCCATAATTATAAACTTTATGTCCATATTTAGTTGCAATTCTATTTAAGCTAGTAAAAATTATATTGTTTTTACTAGCTTGTGAATTTTCATTAATTAAAGCAATTTTCATTATATTATCCTCCTATTTGAGCTGATCAATTCTAGTATCTACACATTTACCTTCTCCCGGTTTTTCCCCTTCTTGAAATTCTTGATCCATTATAGAACAAGACGTTTTAGTTATTGCGTCTTTTATATATCCGCCCAAAAATTTCATTGCAGTAACTGCAAAAACTGTGATAATTGCAATAATAAGCACATATTCAACAAGTGCTTGCCCATGATTGTTTATTTTCTTCACATATATCACACCCCGTTACAATTCTACTTACATTTTATATTTAAATTTGCTAAATGTCAATTAATTATCTACTTTTAATATATTTTTACAACTAATCATTTGACTTATTGCGTATAATATGATAAAGTTATTAAGTATTAAAAAGCGAGGAGGGATTACGAATGGCTAAAAAAATATCAAATAAAAAACCAATGTTTGGAAATAACCGTCCATTCTCTTTAAAAACATCTTTAAAGATTCAAAAACCAAATATGCAAAAGGTAACAATAAATGGTGAAACCGTTGTTATGAGTGCTAGAGAAGCTAAGAAATTTAAAAAAAATGAAATAAATGCGTAATTAAAGGTAGTAAATGGTTACTACTTTTTTTAATGACAAAATGTACCAATAAAAACTTTTTTTAAGGTGAAGTAAAGTAAATGTTGGAAAAAAATTAAGAGAAAATACAAGTTATATAATTAATTTGTATTTTTTTATAT
>CALVYE010000043.1 GCA_944372025.1 uncultured Bacilli bacterium
GCAATAAGTATTTTGTAAAAAAACTAGATTTTATCTAGGATTGCGATGATTTTCATAATAAAACTGTCAAACTAGGGAGTTTTTTTATGTGATTTTTAAGTACTACAAACTACGATTTAAATCTTAAAGATTACTTTTTATATTTACTTTACATCAGTTTTAAATTTTTGATATAATATCATTATATAATAGAGGAGTGAATAAAATGGTATTTAAAAAGCCTTATGGTATATTAATTAAGCATTTTAAACTTATACACGTATTTATTACAATACTTATGGCATATCTTATTTATAAAATGACTCATCTTATATCTTTTTTTAATGAATATGTATCTTTAGGATGGAGATCTGTCACAGAGTCTGAAATATCTTCGTACATTAATCCATTAATGTATATTTCTATATTCTTAATTCTTTTATTGTGTATAATTATATACTTATTAATGAGATTTAAAAATAAACCACGTCTTTATTATTTATTGACACCGATTCTATATTTAGGATTATTTATTGTTTTAATTGTTGTTTCTTCAACTTTGAATGATGCTTTACTAGATGTAATAAGTCCTATCAAATCAAGAGCAATACGTGATGTTCTCTTAATAGTTACGGGATTACAATTTGTTCTTATAGTTTTCTCTTTATTACGTGCAATTGGATTTGATGTTAAAAAATTTAATTTCAGACAAGATATCGCAGATTTAGAAATATCTGAACTTGATAGCGAAGAAGTAGAAGTTAATTTTGAAGTAAAAAAATATAAAATAAAAAGAAATTTAAAAAGAAGACTTAGAAATATAAAGTATATTTTTTTAGAACATAAATTTATATGGACTCTAGCAATTGTTGTAGTAGTACTATTAGTTGGTGGTTTTACTGCTTACAATATGTTTGTAGTAAACAAATCTTATAGACAAAACACTGTTGTATCTTTAGGTAATTATAGTATCTCAGTAACTAATTCAGCTTTGGTAATTAATGATTATAAAGACAATGAAATATCTGATAAATATAAGTATTTCGTAGTTAATGTAAATATTATCAATAGAATTGAAAATAATGCTTTTGCACTAAACAATATATCACTAGAAATGAACGGTAAAATATATTCTACAATTGAAACAGGATATTCAAATTTTATAGATTTTGGATATGAATATAAAGAAGGAAGAAATTTAAGTGTTGATAAACCTAATAAATATATATTTGTCTTTAGAATTCCTAAAGAAGAAAGAGCTTCTAATGCATATTTAAGGTATCTTTATAAAACCGAATATAAAAATGGGAATCCTGTTACTGAATATAAAAAAATAAAGCTTAATTTTTCTAATTATGAAAATTCAATCAATTATATTGAAAAGAAAATAAATGAATCCCTAGAATTTAATAATAATTCTATAAAAATTAATTCAATTGAATTTAACGAAAGATTCACTTATGAATATGATTTTTGTACATCAGAGGATAACTGTACTAAATCTACGGGATATATCATTCCAACATCATCAAACAATACAACGATTTTAAAACTTGGTATTGATGCA
This sequence comes from uncultured Bacilli bacterium, assembly GCA_944372025.1. Classification (GTDB taxonomy): domain Bacteria; phylum Bacillota_I; class Bacilli_A; order RF39; family UBA660; genus JAFSEX01. The sequence continues at coordinate 1,547 of CALVYE010000043.1, forward strand.
AAATTTGATGAGAGTGATCCAATTACAGACATTGAAAATTATGGAGATTTTTTGGAAAATTATGCTTCTATAAAATATACTGTAGGTGACAAAACATATTTACAAAGAAATATTATTAATTTGACTCCTGATAACTTTAGCAAAAATGAAGTATATTTGAATGTATCAAAAAATGTTGAAAAAGCAGATACTATAAAAATTGAATTTAAAAATTATGGAAAAAAATATTCTTACACAATAAAAGAGTGATTTTTAATCACCCTTTTATTTTAATTTTATATAATATAATGTAAAAAGAATTGCAACAAAAATTTATTTTTGATATAATATTTGTCGTATGGGGCTATAGCCAAGTGGTAAGGCGTGGGTCTGCAACACCCTGATCGTCGGTTCAAATCCGTCTGGCCCCTCCATATTAAAATTATCCGAACTTTTTAGTTCGTTTTTTAAATGTTAAAAACATCCAATAACGAAAACTGGTCGAATACATTAATAATATTTTTCAATTGTTATATCTTTTCTCATATTTATATCATCTCTTTCTTTATTATAAAATAGTATAAGTATAGCAAAAATAGTCATAAACATCTTAAAATTATGACTTTTTATTTTACAATTTATATAACCAGTCGCTTCAATAGAAACTTTATTTAATTCATTCTATTTGAATCTGTTACAAAATTTATTAGTTGTGTAATTATAAAATTAAGAATATTATTATCTAAGGGCTTCCCTTCATTATTTGTCATATCATAATTAATTATACACAGTTGTTATCATCTCTTAAATAATCATCTAAATTAAACGTGAATTCAATCATTCCAGAATAATCGTTTTCATCATAACTATAATCTGTGTAAAATGTTAGATATATAATAAATTTATTTTTTAAATATCTAGTTATTTTTATATCCATTATAGGCTCAACACCATTTAAATCTCTAACATTTAACCAAGTTTCACCACCAAAAATATAGTCTTTAAAATCTATTGTTTCATTCATTGGTATTTCTAACAGTTTTTCTAATTTACAATTTAAATCAAACCCAAATGAATAATTATCACCTGAAACATCAAATGTTAAAGTTTTAAATGCTTCAAAAGATGTTTTTTTACCATTATCAAATTTTGTTTCCTCTTGAGTTGCTAAACTAATACTAACTTTTTCATTCTTAACTTTTTCTAATTTTGCTATCTTAAACATAAAATCACCTTGCTTATACTTAAATTATAACATAATTTTTATATTCATTTGCGGTATATAAAAATTATTAAATAATTAGCCTTTTTTTTCAAAACCTCAATATTATAATATACTTATATCAGTTAGTAGTTATTACTACTTAATTATTGGTATTAGAAAAGTTATTCGACTTTTTCTCTATACTCTCCATTTGGAAATTTGTCCGAATTTTTCGAACTTTGATATAAAATTAATCAGAAATGATTGATTTTTTTAATAGATATTATATATATCATAAAACACATATTATTTTATTTAATATGTGTTTTATGATAAAAAATATTTTATTAATCAATAATACGTATTATATCTTTGTTTTCAAGAAATTTTCAAAAATTTTAAGTCCATAATCTTTATTATAATAATTAGGAAACTCATTTAAATGAGCTAAAGCAATTTTGGCTGTCATAATTAAATCATCATTTGTTACATTAGTGTTAGGATTAATACTTCCATGTTCTGACTCTATATTTAATCCATCTAAAAATTCTTCTTTAGTAAATTTATCAAAATTTATATCTAACAAAGAGGCTACATAAAGAGCATCATTTAAATTATACATAGTATCACCAATTTATTATATGTATATTAATCATAATTTTTACATTTATTTTATTATATTTTATTTAATACTTTTTTTAACCTTAAAGCATTAAACATTACCGTTAAGCTACTTAATGTCATTGCAAATCCAGCGAACATAGGATTCATATTAATATTTAAACCTGACAATAAACCAACCGCTATTGGAATCATACATATATTATAGAAAAAAGCCCAAAACAGATTTTGTTTTATATTTCTTATTGTCTTTTCACTTATCATAATAAGATTAAATATATTAATTAAATTGTCATTCATCAAAATTACATCTGAAGAATTATTTGCAATATCTGTGCCTCCTGAAATACTTACTCCTATAGAAGCAGTAGCAAGACTTGGTGCATCATTAATTCCATCTCCAACCATCATAACTTTTTTATTTTCCTTGATTAAATCTTTAATAACTTTAACCTTATCTTTAGGCATAACATTTGCGACAACTTTGTCTATATTTAAACTTTCAGCAATAATATTAGCTGTTATCCCATTATCACCTGTAAGCATTATAATTTCTTTATTTAAATTTTTTAACCCCTTAATAGTTTTTATAGAGGTATCTCTTATAATGTCCTTAACTCCAATAAGAGCTATTATTTTTTTATTTTCAACCACATAGACAATACTATTTCCTAAATTTGATAGATTTGTTTCATCATCTATATAATCATTTTTAATATTTAATTTATTTAAGATTTTATTATTTCCAACATAAATTTCTTTTTTATCGATATTTCCTTTTATTCCCATGCCTGGAAAACTTACAAAATTATCTAAATTTTCCAATTTAATATTCTTATCATTAGCATAATCAATAAAAGCATTACCAATTGGATGATTAGATTTTGATTCTAAAGTTGCGACCAATTTAATTAATTCCTTTTCATTATATTTACTATAATTATAAACCTTTGAAACTTTTAGATTACCATATGTAAGAGTTCCCGTCTTATCAAAAACAATAGTATCAACCTTATGAGCATTTTCTAAAACCTCACTTGTTTTTACAAGTATTCCCTTTTTAGCACATATTCCTTCGCTTACGACAATAGCAAGAGGAGTAGCGAGACCTAAAGCACAAGGACATGCGACAACTAGAACTGTAACAAAATGAGTAAGCGCAATATTTATTCCTGAACCAATTATTAAATAAACAATAAAAGTTAAAATTGCAATCAAAATAATAGAAGGTACAAATATACCACTAACTTTATCTGCAACTTTAGATATTGGAGCTTTTGTATTAGTTGCTTCTACAACTAATCTGACAATCTCCGATATCGTAGAATCTTTTCCAATCTTTAAAGCTTCATACTCAAAATATCCATCATGATTTATACTTCCTGCAACAACTTTATCATTTATTCCTTTTTTTACAGGCATTGCTTCACCCGTAATAAAAGCTTCATCTAAATGTGCATTCCCTTTTTTAATTACTCCATCAACCGCAACTTTCATTCCAGGTTTACAAATTAATATATCTCCCTTTTTTACCTCATCAAGCGAAATCTCTATTTCTCCATCTTTTTCCTTTAATAGTGCCTTTGTAGGAGTAATTTGAACTAAATCTTTAATAGCTTCTTTAGTTTTTTCCTTATTTCTAGAATCTATAAATCTTCCAAGTTTAATAAAATATATTACAAGTGCAGCAGACTCAAAATATAACATTTCTACATAATTAGTTTTACCAATCAAAATCATAACAGTACCAAATAAACTATAAATAAAACTAGCTAGTACTCCAATAGAAACTAAAGTATCCATATTAGGAGTTTTATGCATTAAATTTTTATATCCGCTTTTAAAAATATCTTTACCATAAATCAAGAAAATAAAAGTTAATACTAACAGAGTAAGTGAATAATTCACGGGATATTTAGACATATCTAAAAAATATATAGTTGGTAATTTTATCATATGGGCCATAGATATATACAAAATTATGACAGCCAAAGTACTAAATATAATTAATTCCCACTTATTATTAGTGTTTTTCCTATTTTTATGTTCATCATGTACTCCTAAACTTTCAAATCCAGCATCCTTAATAAAATTATTTAAATCTTGCAAATCTAAAGTATCATCATATTCTATCATTGCTTGTGCCAAAACAAGATTTACATTTGCCTCTTTAATACCTTTTTGTTTATTTAAATATTTTTCAAGTCCACTTGAACATGCACTACAACTCATTCCGCCAATATCAAGAATTATCTTATTCATCTTCATTCTCCATAACTGTAAATCCTAAATTATTAATTTTATCTTTTAATAATTGTACATCTATAGAATTTTCATATTCGATTTCAACAATCTTCTTCTTATAGTTTGCACTGACACTTACAATATTATCTAAACCTTTTATAACATTTTTAATTCTATTTTCACAACCTTCACAATGCATACCATCAACATATAATAATTTCATTTTAATTGCCTCCTTTATAATCATTTTATAATTCTATTTTACCATAATTAATATACATCTTATAAATCAATTATGCTATAATTATAAAGAGGTGTATATATGATAGAACAAATAAAGTTAGCAGTTAAAGGTTTTATAATAGGGGTTGCTAATATAATACCTGGTGTAAGTGGAGGAACACTTGCAATTACTTTAGGTATATATGAGAAACTAATTGGAATAATTTCACATTTTTTTAAAAACATAAAAGAAAATATAAAATTTTTATTACCTATAATAATAGGCGCAGTATTATCTATATTAATACTAAGTAATGTTATATCTTATTCATTAGAAGAATTTCCACTTCCAACAACATTATTATTTATTGGATTAATCTTAGGAGGATTACCAATGCTTTTTGGAAAAATTAAAAAAGGTCCTAAAAAAGGAAGACAAATAAATCTTCTAATTTTCCTTATTACTTTTTCTATAGTAGCAATATTCGGATTTATGAATACAGGAAATGCAACTGTGGATTTATCGAATCTTAATTTAATTGATTATATTTTGTTATTTATAGTAGGTATGATTGCAGCTGCTACAATGATTATTCCAGGTATAAGTGGATCATTCATGTTAATGTTATTAGGTTATTATAAACCTATAATAGACACTATTAAAACGTTAAGTAATTTTAATGACATTGGACACTGTCTAACAATTTTAATTCCTTTTGGTATAGGAGTAGTAGTGGGTATAGTATTAATTGCTAAAATAATAGAAATATTGTTAGAAAAATTCCCTATTAAAACATATTATGGGATCATAGGATTTGTACTTGCATCAATTATAACTATATTCATACCACTAACCAAAGTAGCTGTTACAGTTCCATCAGTTATAGTTGGAATAATATTGCTATTACTAGGTGGAGTAGTTGCATATAAATTAGGTGATAAGTAAGTTTTTGAAAACTTACTTTTTAATTTATATAAATTAAACAATTTCGCCCTTATAACTTATTGTTTCTTAAGTTTTCATAGACAAAATGTGCTATAATATTAACTGGTGATATTTATGAAAACCTTACTTATAATGTTATTAATAAGTTTGACAATGTTTATTGGAGCTTTCTTAGTATTCTTAATAAGCAATAAAAAAGAAAAAATATTAGGAGCCTTACTTGCTTTTTCGGCAGGAATAATAATATCGTTGTTAGTGTTTGATATATTTGGAGAAGTAATCGAAGAAACAAGTGTACTAATACTTATAATACTTACAATTTTAGGATATTTAATTTCAAAAGGATTAGATAAACTTATACCCGAACATGAGGCACATAAAAGTAAAGCTTCAAAAAATAAGAATTTAATTCACATTGGTATAATTACTTTAATAGGAATAATCTTACATAACTTAACCGAAGGAATAGCAACCTTCACGATAATTCAAAATAATGATAAAATTTTAATTCCTTTTATTGTAGGAATTGCAATCCATAATATTCCTCTAGGTATTGCTTTGGCGTCTCCTATATATTATAGTACTAATAATAAGAAGAAAACTCTAATATATATTCTAATAGCTATATCATCTACAATTATAGGCGGACTAATAGGAATGATATGTGCAGATATCTTTACAAAATTTAATTTACCTGTATATATTCTAGGAATAACCTCAGGAATGCTAACCTATGTAGTTACTAATGAACTTCTACCAACTGCAAGACAATATAACAAAAAATATATGTATGCAATTCTAATAGGAATAATCTTTATGATACTTATATCCATAATATAAATAGTTGAAAGCAATATATATATAAAACTAAAAATCATATAATACACTAGAGGTGGTTATGTGAAAGAGAGTATAAGTATTACTGAGCTTAAAAGAATCTTAAGACCTGGAATAAATATTATAGACATAAGAAGTTCGACATCTTATAAGCTTGGTAATATTCCATATTCTAAAAACATAAGTAAAAATGAACTAATGTTCAATCCAGAAAAATATCTTATAAAAGAAAAAGTGTATTACATATATTGTAGTAAAGGAATACAAAGTAGAGGACTTGTAAAATATTTAAATAGTATTGGTTATCATACTGCCAATATTATTGGAGGATATGCAAGTTATAAATAAAAAGTTAATGAAAACGTTAACTTTTTTTTCTTTATATATTATAATATTTAAGTAATGATAGGATGTGATTTAATGGAGTATATAATAATAGGATTACTTGTGCTTTTAGTTATTTTGACAACAATTTCGTTATTTAAAAATATTAATGAGTCTAATATAACAGAGAGATTAGGAAAGATGGAAGTTAATGTTACAAAAGAAATAGGGGATTTTAAAAATGATTTTTCAAGAACCTTAAATACAGATTTTACAAATCTTACAGATAAAATTGATACAAGACTTACAAAAATCAATGAGAAAGTTAATGAACGATTAGATGAAAACTTTGAAAAATCCAATAAAACCTTCACTCAAGTTTTAGAAAGATTATCAAAAATAGACGAAGCTCAAAAAAAGATAGATACCTTATCGAGCGATATAGTATCTCTACAAAGTGTATTAACTGATAAAAAAAGTAGAGGTATATTTGGTGAAGTAAACCTAAAACATATAATGTCTAGTATATTTGGAGAAAGAAATGATGCAATATATAAAATGCAATATACACTACCTAATTCCTATATTGTCGATTGTCTACTTTATGCACCAGAACCTCTAGGAATGATAGGTATCGATTCCAAATTTCCTTTAGAACATTATCAAATGATGGTAGATAAAAATTTATCCGCTACTGAAAGACAAAATGCTGAAAAATTGTTTAAAGCTGATGTAAAAAAACATATAGATGCAATTAGTAGTAAATATATTATCGATGGAGTAACTTCAAACCAAGCAATAATGTTTTTACCAGCAGAAGCAATTTTTGCTGAAATTAACGCATACCACCAAGATTTAGTAGAATACAGTTATAAGAAAAGAGTATGGATAACCTCACCAACAACACTTATTAGTACTTTAACTGTTATACAAGTCATAATGAAAAATATAGAAAGAGATAAATATACATCTATAATACATGAAGAATTAAACAAACTTGGTATAGAGTTTAGTAGATATAAAGAAAGATGGGACAAACTATCAAGAAGTATCCAAACAGTAAATAATGATGTAGAAAATATTCATAAAACAACCGAAAAAATCACAAA
>CALVYE010000044.1 GCA_944372025.1 uncultured Bacilli bacterium
TATTTATAGAGAAATTGCCTTATCACAACTTTCAAAGGAGGAATTAGCTGATGAGTAATACAAAACAAAAAAGAGGACCTATGGGACCAGGTCCAAGAGTTGCTGAAAAACCAAAAGATTTTAAAGGCACTTTAAAAAAGTTAATTTCAAGTATGAAAGAATATAAATGGAGACTTGCAATAATTATTGTTTTCGCAATCGCAAGTACTGTATTTATGATAATCGGACCTAAAATCTTAGGGAACGCGACCACAGAAATTTTTAATGGTATAATGAGCAAAATCACAGGAGGAGCAGGAATAGACTTTGGAAAAATCGCACAAATTCTTTTTATCCTATTAGGCTTATATATAATAAGTGCAATTTTCTCATATATTCAAGGATTTATAATGACAGGAGTAACCCAAAAATATACATACAACTTAAGAAAAAGCATTTCTAAAAAAATAAATAGAATGCCAATGAGTTACTTCGATAAAAAAACACATGGAGAAGTATTATCTATAATTACAAACGATGTCGATACACTTTCCATGAGTTTAAATCAAAGTGCAACACAACTTATAACTTCTATTGTAACGGTAATTGGTATATTAATCATGATGTTATCGATAAATGTCCAAATGACATTAATCGCAATTTTGATACTTCCAATTGCTTCTATTATAACAATGTTTGTAGTAAAACACAGTCAAAAACACTTCAAGGCTCAACAAGAATATTTAGGACATGTAAATGGTGAAGTCGAAGAAATGTTTTCAGGACATAGCGTTATAAAAGTTTTTAATGCTGAAGATAAAGTATTAAGAAAATTTGAAAGAGATAATGAAATTTTATGTAAATCTGCATGGAAAAGTCAATTCTTATCGGGACTAATGCATCCTATTATGACTTTTGTAGGAAACTTAGGATATGTTGCAGTAGCTATTTTTGGCGGATATTTTGCAATTAAAGGTAAAATTACTGTAGGTAATATTCAATCATTTATTTCATACACTAAAAACTTTACTCAACCAATCGCTCAACTTGCTCAAGTTTCAAATATGATTCAATCTATGATTGCAGCAGCTGAAAGGATATTTGAATTTTTAGATAGTGAAGAAGAGGAATTATTTGCTAAAAATCCTGTTCATTTAGATAATGTTGAAGGTAATGTTGAATTTAAACATGTAAAATTTGGATATGATAAAGATAAAATTATCATAAACGATTTTAATGCCAAAGTTAAAAAAGGACAAAAAATTGCGATTGTAGGACCAACAGGTGCAGGTAAAACAACTATGGTAAAATTACTTATGAGATTTTACAATGTTAATTCTGGAGAAATCTTAGTTGATGGTCATAACATAAATGATTTTGATAGAAGCGAGCTTAGAAAAATATTTGGAATGGTTCTGCAAGATACTTGGTTATTTAATGGAACTATATTGGAAAACCTTAGATATGGTAAACTTTCAGCATCTGATGATGAAGTAATTGAAGCTGCAAAAATGGCTCATGTTCATCACTTTATTCAAACTTTACCTGAAAGTTATCACATGGTTTTAAATGAAGAAACAGATAATATTAGCCAAGGGCAAAAACAATTACTTACTATTGCTCGTGCAATTTTAGCAGATCCAAAAGTATTGATATTAGATGAAGCAACTTCATCTGTAGATACAAGAACTGAAATATTAATACAAAAAGCTATGGATGAACTTATGAAAGGTAGAACATCATTTATAATTGCTCACAGATTATCTACAATTAAAGATGCAGACTTAATTTTAGTTATGAAAGACGGAGATATTGTAGAACAAGGTAATCATGATGAACTTCTAAAGAAAAATGGATTCTATGCAAACCTATATAATTCACAATTTGAAAAAATGGCAAACTAAAAAAATTAACAAAAGGTCTTCATTCGAAGATCTTTTTATGTACATTAAAGTTTACATACCACACTTAATTTTTGTCAAATTTTGGTAATTATTAAAATATCTGTGATATAATCTTAATATAAAAGGAGTAAGATTTATGGAAGATGTTAAAAAAGATAAAAAAAACCTACTTATTATTATACTAATTATTATAATACTAGCTTTAATTGCGTATATAGTTTTTATTAGTGTCAATAAGAAAGAAACTACTAATGATTATCAAAATAATGCTAATAATAATGATAATCTAAAGGAAGAAAAACCTGTTACTTATGATAGGTCTGCATTAGATTTTAGCGGATGTGATTTTGAAGTTAACGATACATGTACGAGAACATATAAAGATATAGAAATAAGTATTTATATAGGTTCTTATGGAACTAAAAATGTTAAAATAAACGATAAAGACGTTGTTAAAAATGTATTTTATACTAGCGATACTTTTGATATTATGGATGATGTAATTATATTTACAACAGGACATACAGACATTAGATCAACAACTATTTATGCTTTTGATAAAAATGGAAATGAACTTCTAAAATTATTTGATAATATAGATAATAAATATCCATCTATGAGAGTAAACGATCTAAAAGGTAAAGATTTTTATAACATAAAAGGAAATAAAATAACTTTTGGAGGAAGCAGAGTACATCATTTCGAAACACTTGTAATATCAGATAATGAGAAAATAGAAATCTGTGAAGATCAAAATAATGAAAAGTATAAAGATGAAATAGCTGAAGGTGAATATGAAATCGAATATTTAGGAAACAATAAATTTTCTAAAATTAAAAATACTAAATATACATCTGTAAAAGATAGTGAGTTTTTCGATTATTGTTATTAAAATTACATTACTTAGACTGTTAACAAAATAAAATGTTAATAGTCTTTTTATTTTTTTTAAAATATTATTTTAAAATTTACATTATAATGGTATACTAATAATTAGAAAGTAGGAAGATAAAATGGGTAATAATGTGAACAAGATTAAAAAGAAAAGAAAAATTAAATGGCCGGGTATAATATTTATTGTAATCTTAATAGGGATAATAATACTTATAAATCCCCTTACACTTGTAAGTAGAATAAAACTGAATAATTTAAAATACTCTAAAGAAAGTATAAAAAATAGTATCGAATACAATGTTGATAAAGATTTAATAAAATTAGGATATAATAAAACTTTAGATGAAGCTTTAAAAGATAAAAAATATAACAAAGACAACTTTAAAGAATATTCTAAAATAAAATATGTTAAACAAGATAATTTTATTGATAATATTAATAAACTTCTTAAAAAGAAATATAGTACGGATGATATAAATCTAATTAATAAAACTGCTACTAAAGAAGATATAGAAAATTTATTATCTAAAGATATAGTATTGGATATAGATAAATATTTGGAATATGATTACGCAAAAGTATCTAATATAGATAGATATGTATCATATAAAGAAGAAAACGATTATTCTTACGAAGAAGTAGTTACTTTTGTAAATATAGGGCTAGATAAAGATTTCTATGATGAACCTATAACAGTAGATAAATTCGATGAAACAATGTTAGTAAATAAATATAGAGAATTGCCAGAAGATTATGAACCTGAAGATTTAACAACTATTGATGCAGCATATGCATCAGATAATAATCAAAAAGCTACAAAAGTAGTAGTTGATGCTTTTATGGAAATGGCTAAAGATGCTGAACAACAAAATTTACATATGATCGCAAACTCATCATATAGAAGTTATCAAGAACAAAAAGAAATATATGATTTATATGAAAGACAATATGGTGGACAATATGCAAGAGATTATGCCGCACTTCCAGGTTTTTCAGAACATCAAACAGGATATGTAATTGACATTGCAAATAAAGATCATGAAATTTTTGATGGAACTGGTGAATTTCAATGGCTAAAGAAAAATGCATATAAATATGGTTTTATTTTAAGATATCCAATGGATAAAGAAGACATAACAGGATATGCATATGAATCATGGCATTATCGTTATGTAGGCAAAGAACTTGCTAAAAAAGTAGTAGATAGTGGATTAACATATGATGAATATTACATGAGATATTTAGATAAATAAAAGATTATCGGATATAATTTCGATAATCTTTTTTGTCATAAATTTAAAAATTACGTATAATATTGTGAGAATTCAAAAATACAAAATGCAAAAATCCAGATATAATTTATTCTTTAAACAAATAAAAAACTATATTAAAATCCAAAAATTATATTGATTGACAAAAGTCGAATTTTCTTATATAATGTATGCGTGAAGGTTGGTGATGATGTGTATAAAGAAAATATAATATTGACTCCTAAAGAAATCTTAGAAAAAGAATTTAAAATTGATGCTAGAGGATATAGAATGCAAGAAGTAGATAAATTTCTTGATATAATAATAGGAGATTACAATGAATTATTTAATACAATCGATCGCCTTGAAGACGAAAAAGAACAATTATTAAATGATATAATGCGACTTAAACAAGAAATTAGAACGATAAAAACAAATATAGAAGTTGCTAAAAACAATGGAGAAAGAGAAGTAACAAATTTAGATATAATTAGAAGAATTTCACAATTAGAAAAATTAGTTTATGGTAAAAATGAATAATAATTTTTAGACAAACGCTGCATACAAAGTTATGTAGAGGAAAGTCCATGCTCGCACTATCCTGAGATGGTAGTAGTGTTCGTGTATAGGGAAAAAATAACCTATAGTAGATGAATAATCTAACGGCTTCGAACAAATCTAAGTCTATAAGATATGATTTTAGTAGATATAAAAGTGCCATAGAGACGAGACTTTTTAGAAATAAAAAGTGTGGAACGTGGTAAACCCCACGAGCGAGAAACCCAAATTATGGTAGGGGAACTTTTATGAGGGAAAATGAACCTTTGTAAAGGATTGATTTAATCGATAGATAAATGTTTGTCGCCTTAAATATAAGGTACAGAACATGGCTTATTAAAATTATTATTTTTTTATTTGAAAAGATATTATTTTTAAATATCTTAGAAAAAGAGGTGCCAAAATTGAACGAAATAGGTGAAAAGTTGAGGGAAGCAAGAGAAAGCCACGGGGTAAGTATCGAAGAAGCCGCGGAGGATTTGAAAATAAGACCTTCCCAATTAAAAAATCTTGAAGATGGAAATATAAAAGAATTTAAAGATATCTTTTATGTAAAATTTTTCATAAGAGATTATGCAAAATATCTTGGCTTAGATGGAGAAAAAATTCTAGATGATTTTAATGAATTTTTATTTGATTACACATCTAGAATTCCTTTAGATAAAATAAAAGAAGTATCTGAAACAAAAAAGGATGAACCTAAAAAGATAGCTTCTCCATATACTGTTTCTACTCACAAGAAAGTTTTAAATAAAGGCAGAGTAATAATTGCTTTAGCATGTATAATAGTTCTTGTAGTTGGATATTTATTAATAAGCAGTATCAGAAAAGATAATTTTAAAGATAACACTACTACTGCATATGAATATATAATAGGATAGGTGAAACAAATGAAACTTAATTTACCAAATAAACTTACAATTTTTAGAATAATAGTAACTGTGGTCATAATATTTATAATGTTATTCCCTTTTTACAATATAAATATTCAATTTCCAGAATTTATTGTAAATGGAAGCAAAAATGAGATAGTTGTAAATAGTAAATATATCATAGCAGGAATTTTATTTATAATTGCCTCTGTTACAGATTTTTTTGATGGGTATATTGCAAGAAAATATAATATGATTACCGATGAAGGTAAAATGTTAGATGCAATTGCAGATAAAATTTTAGTAAATTCTATTTTAATTATTTTAAGTTCTACAGGATTTATTCATCCTATAATACCTGTAATAATTATAATTAGAGATAGTGTAGTAAATTCTATTAAAATGTTAGCAGGTAACAAAGGAAAAGTTGTTTCAGCTATAAATACAGGAAAATGGAAAACTGCATGTTTAATGATCGGAATTGTTTTAACATTATTCTATAATCTTCCTTTTGAAATGTGGAACATAAATGTTTCTGATGCACTTTTAATAATCGCAACTATATTATCTATAATATCAGGAATTCAATATTATTTATTAAATAAAGATATTATATTCCCCAAAAAAGATATAAAAACAAATGATTAAATTTGGTAAATGAAATTATGCAGATTTTACAAATCGTTCATGTAAAATCTGCATTTTTGTTTAAAAATTATACCAAAAATTCACGAACAAATGTTTGAAAAAGGTATTGACTTTTTTATGCAGTATGAATTATAATTAGAATGTAAGTAAGGAAAGGATTGGAATAAATGTTAAAATCGTCATCAAAAGATAAGACTTTAGATCAAGTTTTATTAGATATAGAAAAACAATTTGGAAAAGGTTCTGTAATGAAACTAGGTGATCATGAACATAAAGAAATAGATGTATGTTCATCTGGATCATTAATGCTAGATATAGCTCTAGGAGTAGGAGGATATCCTAAAGGAAGAATAATAGAAATATATGGACCAGAATCTAGTGGTAAAACTACCTTTGCACTTCATGCGATAGCTGAAATTCAAAAGCAAGGAGGAAAAGCTGCATTTATAGATGCTGAACATGCCCTAGATCCTGTATATGCTTCTAAATTAGGAGTAGATATAAATGAACTTCTACTATCACAACCCGATACAGGAGAACAAGCATTGGAAATATGCGAAGCATTAGTAAGAAGTGAAGCTATCGGTATAGTAGTAATAGATTCAGTAGCCGCACTAGTACCCCAAGCTGAAATTGAAGGTGAAATGGGAGATTCACATGTAGGATTACAAGCTAGACTAATGAGTCAAGCATTAAGAAAACTATCGGGAACAATTAGTAAAACTAATACTATTGCGATTTTCATTAATCAATTAAGAGAAAAAGTAGGAGTAATGTTTGGAAATCCTGAAACGACTCCAGGAGGAAGAGCGCTTAAATTTTATTCGAGTGTTAGATTAGATATAAGAAGAGCTGAACAAATCAAACAAGGTACAGATGTAATAGGGAATAGAACCAATGTTAAAGTAGTAAAAAACAAAGTTGCTCCACCATTCAAAACTGCTGAAGTAGAAATAATGTATGGAGAAGGTGTTTCAAAAGAAGCTGAAATTATCGACTTAGCTACTGAAATTGGAGCTTTAGATAAATCAGGAGCTTGGTATTCATATAAGGGTGAAAAAATAGGTCAAGGAAAAGAAAATGTAAAAGCCTTCTTAAAACAACATCCAGATATTTCAAATGAACTTGAAAAGAAAATAAGAAAGCATTTTGACATCGAAGATAAAACTCAAAAAGAAACCGATAAAAAAAGTAAAAAAAGCGAATAAAAAAATAGAACCTAATATTGACAATTTACAATATTAGGTTCTATATTCTTTAACTTAATTTTCTAATTCATTTTACTCTTAATAAAAAATATTGTATAATTATAATTATGAAAATTTTAAAATTTTCATAAACTAAATAAATGGAGGAATTTTTATGAATGAACTCATTATTACTGAAAAAGAAGAAATAGTAATGAAATTGCTTCATTATTTTATAACCGTACAAGGATATAATCCTATTATTCTTCATGGAGGAAAAGATGAAATATGGCTTGAAAATATGGATGAAGAATACAAGATTGTAAGAATTGTCTCAGGATACATACATAATAATGAACAATATAGTGTAGATAAATATAAAACTCAGCAAATTGTTAAACAAATAAAAAAGAAAACTTTAACCTTTGATATAAATACTCTAAATATTTATGTTAATTTAGGAGATAATGTCAAAATAGAACCAACTAGAAAAATAGATAGTGTATACATTTCGAAAATAGAAGATGTAGATAAATATGACTTACTTAAAAATTATTTTCCTACATTAAAAAATAGTTTAAAAACAAAAGAAAAAGGTATAAATTTATTTTCAAAATTAACAAATGATATAAATGAATCAAATGAAAAAAAAGCAAAAAGAAATCAAGATATTTTTGCAATTAAAAAGCCTTATATAACCTATGCTTTAATAGCAATAAACATAATTATTTATTTAATAGGTATGTTTGTAGGTCAAAATAAAATGATAAGTATGTTAGGATTACATCCATTATTAGTTCAAAGTGGAGAATACTATAGACTTATTACATGTATGTTTATGCATGCAAATTTAATGCATTTAATATTTAACATGTATGCTTTATATATTATTGGTATCCAAGTAGAAAATTTCTTTAATAAGTGGAAATACAGCATCATTTATTTAATAAGTGGATTAACAGGAGCCTTATTCTCAATGTTATTTACAAGATCATGGAGCGTAGGAGCAAGTGGCGCAATATTTGGACTTATGGGAGCCTTATTATTCTTTGGATATCACCACAGAGTTTATTTGGGCACAGTTATTAAATCTCAAATAATTCCTGTCATTATAATAAATTTAATAATTGGTTTTGCATCTACAGGTATAGATAATGCCGCACATATCGGTGGTTTAATTGGTGGTATTATAGGATCAATGATGATGGGAGTTAAAGATAAAAAAGATAAAATAGAGCAAGTAAACGGAACAATAATAACTCTAATACTACTAGGATTTTTGGTTTACATGGCATTTTTTGTAGTAAAATAGCATTTCATTTTTGAAATGTTATTTTATTTTTCTTGACTATAAAAATGGTTCAGTATATAATCTTTAGTTTTGCAGTAGAATATCGCAAAGCCATATAAAAAAAGGGCAAATGCCCTTTTTTGAGTGTTGTGTAATACACGAAATTTAGTATTTTAATATTTTTTTTATATTTTCTCTAGTATCATA
>CALVYE010000045.1 GCA_944372025.1 uncultured Bacilli bacterium
TATGACTACAAACAAGGTTTACCTTTGTTTGTTATCCACATTATAAATCGGTATCATTTTAACTAATGTTTAACACCCCTATTTAGAATATCTTTAGCTGCTATTAACCCCGTTGCAGCCGCACTTACAATATTGCCAGCTTTGCCAGCTCCATCCCCAATAAAATATACATTATAATTGTTTAATTTCATGTTGTTGTCGGTTGTAATTTCATTACTAAAAAATTTTATTTCAGGTCCATACAATAAAGTTTCATCGTTGTTTACTCCAGGAATGATTTCATCTAATTTTTCTAAGCCTTCTAGAATATTTATAATTATTCTATGTGGTAGAACAAGTGCGAGATCACCTGCCACACAATCTTTTAAGGTTGGAGAAATAAAACCTTTATTAATTCTAGATAACGTAGACCTTCTTCCTTGTTTCAAATCTCTTAAAGTTTGAATTATAGGTTTACCATCTCCTAATACATTCGCAATTCTTGCGATAGATTCGCCATATTGTCGTGTATTTGTAACAGGTTCCGTAAGATTTACTTTAGAAATAAAAGCAAAATTACTATTGTTAGATTTTACATCTTTAAGAGCATGTCCATTTACACATATATATCCATAATAATTTTCTTTAGCCACAAAACCACCAGGATTAGTACAAAAAGTTCTTATTTCATCATTATATGTAGGGGTTTTTATAAATATTGTCGGATCATATATTATAGAACAAATATCTTCTAAAAGCTCTCTACGTACTTCTACTCTAACACCAATTTCTATACTTTGAGATGTATAAGGAATTTTATAATAATCGGCAAGTTCTTGCATCCATTTAGCACCTGTTCTTCCTGGTGCGACTATAACATTTTTAGAGTTAACTTCAAATTTTTTATTTCCTTTTTTATAAAAAACTGTATGTTTGTTTTCACTCTCACTTTTAATATCATAGACATCTGCATTTTCAATTATTTCTACACCTTTTTGAGATAAGAAATCTGTGAATGCTTTAATGTACTCTGGTAATTTATCTGAACCTAAATGTTTTTGTTTAATGATTAATAAACTTGCCCCTGTTTTAGCAATTTTACTTTTTAACTTCAAGGCATCATCCATATTAGTAGGATATATTTTGCTATCCATTCCAAATTGTTTAAAAATTTCTTCAACTTCATCTATTAACTCATAAGCATCTTCTTTATTCATATATTTAAATAAATCTGATTTACCAAGTTTAGGTATAAAGTTCAATTTACCGTCAGAAAAAGTTCCCGCACCACCATATCCAGATAATATTCCACATGGGTTACAATTTAAACACTTTGTATTATTAACACTCATAGGGCACTTCCTATTTTGTGCAAGTTTTCCTTTATCTAGCATTAATATTTTTAAGTTTTTATTTTTTGTTATAAGTTCATAAGCCGCAAATAGTCCTGCTGGCCCACCCCCTATTATTACTACATCATACTTCATAAAAACACATCCTTTACTATCTTTTTAATGTCATAATTTTTTCATATTCTTTGGAATATTCATAATTTATATGTTCGCTTTGATTTAATTTATCTACAATATTAATAAATTCGCTAGAATATTTTTTAAAGTTTTCTATATTTGGTTCTATATAACAGTCTGTCAAAATTCTTTGATTCATTAAATCACAATATCTTCTTAGAGGAGAGGTAACATGTGAATAAGATTCATAACCTAGTCCTACATGTCCTTTATTATCCATTCCATAAAATGCACTTGGATATTGTGATATAAAGTTTTTTATTAGTTTTGTATATTCATGTGCATTATAGTCATCTTCATTTATTTTCTTTAGAAATTCTATATTATCAAAAACATCTTTTTTAGTAATTTCATGATTTCTATATATTATAGGAATATTATTTTTTAAACAAAATTCACTTACACTTCTTCCTGTTAAAAGCATAAATTCTTCTACAATGATCTCAGCTTTAGTTCGATTTTTATATTTATTACCTTGAATAGCTAATCCATCTAACCATTTTTTAAGTTCTTCAACATATCTATAATCATTTTTTATTTTATTCCCACTCTTTAAAACATAGGCAATATAATAAAAGTTATATAGACTAGACGCAATTTCATTATACTCAATTTGTGTTTCGGATATTCTATTAACAAAATCATAGCTTAATCTCTTTGTAGGTTTTATATAGTCTTTTTCCATTTTAAAATCTACTATTTCACCATTAGGAGTAATTTCAAAAATGTACGCAATTACTTGTTTTAAACTATTTGAATTTAAAGATAATACATTATTTGATAATTCTGTGGGAAGCATAGATATAATATTATTAGATAAATATATTGTAGAACCTCTTTTTAAAGCTTCAATGTCTAATGGTGAATTATATAAAACTTTAGAAGCAACATCGGTGATATATATTTTTAATAGAAAATTACCATTATTTAAATTACTTATCGAAAAAGCATCATCCATATCTAAAGTATCTTCGCTGTCGATTGTAACGATTATTTCTTTATTGTTTTTGGTTTCTTTACTATATGCACTGTTAATTATATTAGGGAGACTTTTAATAACTTCTTCACTAAAACCAAATTTTTTATCATATATTATATTTAACTCGCTTATATTCTTCTGATTATAGACCGAATCTTTGAATATTTGTCCTTGTATTTCTCTTAATCTAAATACGTTTTTAGCATCTAATTCATTATTATTTAAAAGGTTATTTATTTTATCGTTTATTATTTTTTGTTCATTATCATTTATTTTAAATTTAGGATTATTGAAAAAGATATTTATTATTGATTTGTAATATATGATTTCGGATGAAGGGCTTTCATTTGTTATTAAGTTAAAATATTCATCAATTATTTTAATTATTATATGTTCACCGTTATTATTTCTAGAATTTATATAATGTGGGAAACGTGAAATTGAAAATTTAAAAAAAGCTTCATTCTTCATATTATTTACAACATAATCGATAAATTCATATCTACTTGCATTATATTTTTCATGCATTTTACTCATAAGTGTAGTTTCAAGTTCATTGTTAATTGTATTTAAATCACTTATAAGGATTTTATTATCTTCATTAAATTGATTTGTTTTTTTATAATTTAATACAAGCTCATCAACTTTTATTTTTATTTTATATACTTTATTAAGCAGTACTTGATAGTCTATTTTTTGGTTAGACTCAAGTAAATTAGTAAATAAATATAATATATTATCATGTAATTTATAATCTGGAAGAATATTATTAATTTTTAATTCGTTAATATATTGACTATAAATACTTAAAACTGTTTTTAATATGTCATTTGTTTTATAATTACTTATAAATTCTGAATATTCTTTAAAGTCAATATTTTCATCATTTAAAATATCTTTAACCAATTCTACTCTTGTCATACTTCCTCCCAAGTAAATATAAAAAGCACATTAAAACTAATGTACTTTTATTTATTTTCTAAAATGTATAGTGGTAGTTCTAATGTAATAACTTTGTTGTAATTTCTCATATCTAACACCACCCTACAATGAAATTGTATCATTTTTTTAGGTTCAAAACAATAATAAGTAGTAAATAAATATTGAAAATGTATATTTTAATGATATAATCATAATGTAAAATAAAGGAGTAACAATTATTATGAATAATAAAAATAATAACAATGGGGATAATCAAAGTAATTTAAATCAAAATAATAATTATAATGAATTTAATAATCAAACATTAAATAATAGTGCAAATAACACTAATAATACTAATAATAATGTAAGTATTAATAATCAGGGAATTAACGAAAATAATTTTAATAATTTAAATTCAAATAACCAATATAACAGTTATAACAATATAATAAATGATAATCTAACTAATAACATTCAACAAAATGGTATAAATAACTTCCAAAACAATATTGTTCAAAATGGAAATCATAAAAATATTGAAAATAGCTACGAAAATATGACAAATAATAACAACAATTATAATATAAATGATTCTAAAAATAAAGCATCAAAATCAAAGGGATTTTGGTTTGGTATATTTGCTGCAGAGATAGTTGTTTTTATAGTATTAATCATACTAGCTACTAATTCTTTAATAAATACAACGGTAAATAAAAATGGAAGCGATTTAAATAATTTTATAACTGTTTCTCAAAATAATGGTTATACTGTTATTAATATTACAGATACCCATGGAAATTACGACTATGTAAACAATTATTATATTGCAATGAAAGAAAATATTGTAATAGAATATATAGAATATATAGATAATAACTATTCTTATTATAATTATTTAGATACAAAAAAACAAATTCAATCTATAGAAGGTAAAGTTACAACTAAAATGTCTAATATAGAATCAAATAATTATAATAGATATGAAATAACAAAAAATGGAATAACTTATATAGTTGCTAGAAGTAGTAATACATTTTTATATACATCTAATTCAAATGGAAATATAGCAGAAATTAATCAAATGTTTACAAATTTAGGGTATAGTGGAAATATAGGTTTTAATATATGGTTTTATCTTGTATTTATATTAATCTTTACAATAACAATAATTGTTTATTGGAAAATATTTATTAAGGCTGGGGAAAAAGGATGGAAAGCATTAATTCCATTGTATAATGTATATATAATGTTCAAAATTGCCTTTGGCAAGGGAAGATATTTTTTCCTTATGATAATTCCTATTGTAAATTTTGTGATAATATTTATGTTATGGTATAAATTAGCTAAAGCATTTGGTAAAAGTAATGGATTTGCAATATTAAATATATTCTTATCATTTTTTACATTACAAATAATTGCATTTGATAATTCTGAATATTTATTAAAAAAATAAATATAATATTTAATAAAATAATACATTATAATTGTATAAGACTATATGAAAATCCTTTCTTGATTTATTAAGAAAGGATTTTAACTATATATAATTTTAAAAAAATTTAAAAAAAATTATCAAAAAATCACATACTTATAAATTATATTGATATATAATATTCTTTTTTTTAAAATAAAACAAATTATTTTTCTATTATGAATTTAACACCTTTTTTAACGTTTTCTACTTTTATTTCATAGCCTAATAATTTACAAGATTTTTGAACAATTGATAGACCTAACCCGAATTGTCCTTTCATGCCTTTTTTATATGGTGAGAATATATCACTAATAATGTTTTCATCTATACTTTCTCCATCATTAAATAAAACAAGTTTTTTATTTGTAATTTCAATTGTTATTTCCTTTTTTACATAACGCATAAAATTTGTAAGTAAATTATCTATTATTGTTTCCCATATATCAAATGTACCCTTATATTTAATTTCGCTTTTCTTACAATTTATAGTCCATTTAATTTTTTTGTTATCAATTTGAAATTTTTTGACACAATGATTTACAACTTCGACAATATTTATTTCTTCATCGCTTTCTTTTACATTGTCTTTTAAATATTCAAGTTTGTTTAATTGTAAAAGACTTTTTACTTTAGAATCTAGCTTATTAATTTGTTCTTCAATTACTTCTCTTGCTTCTTTATCTTTTATTACTCCATCTTTACTAGCCTCAATATAAGATTTGATAACAGAAATTGGGGTTTTAAAATCATGAGATATATTTTGATACATTTCATTTTTATAATTTTCTTGTTCTTTTATTAGAATCCTAACGTTTTCAATAGTATCTTCTAACAATTTTAATTCATCTTCTACTTTTATTTTAGGACTATGATCATAGTCATCATTGTTTATATTTTTTACTTTATTACGTAAAGTATAGATTTTACTAACTATGAAATTACACCAAATAAGTAACGCAATAAGTATAACTAGGAAGGTAATTATTATAATTGGAAGAATAGAGATAAACACTCTACTTTTCATTTTGTTTACAAAACTTTCATCGGTTATTGTTATACGTGTAATATCATCAGATTTATTACATACATAATAATATTGTTTATTATTTAATGAAAATTTTCCATTTTTAGAATTAACTTTTTCTAAAACTTTATCAAAATTGTCGATATTAAATAACTTTTCAGAGTTATCACTTATTAATGTATTACCATTATCATCAATAACAATATAAACTATGTTTTCATTAAAATATTTATCAGCAACGTTACTATTAATATCAAAATATTTAAGAGGTTGATCTAAAAATGTATAAACCGTTTCATCAAAATATGGCATGAGTGCGCGCGGTAGAAATATAGTAAGTGATACAGTTAAAATTAAAAATACTAAAAGTGAGATTAAAATTAATTGATTAGCTAATG
This sequence comes from uncultured Bacilli bacterium, assembly GCA_944372025.1. Taxonomy (GTDB): domain Bacteria; phylum Bacillota_I; class Bacilli_A; order RF39; family UBA660; genus JAFSEX01. Next base: position 6,308 of record CALVYE010000045.1, read on the forward strand.
ATATTTCACGTTTCATGATAATCTATATCCATATCCATAAATTGTATTTATTTTTAACTTATTCATTTTTTTTCTTAATCTTCTTACTAAATCATCGACAACTCTATCACTACCATAATATCCACTACCCCATATTTTATTTAAGATTAATTCTCTATCCAAAGATTTATTTATGTTATTTATAAATAAAATTAATAAGTCAAATTCTAGTGTAGTAAGATTAATTTCTTCATTATTATAAATAACTGTTCTTTTATTTAAATCAATTTCATAATCTTCATAATTAATTTTATTGAATTCAGATTTATATACACGTTTAATCATATTATTGACACGTAATACTAGTTCTTTAGGTGAATAAGGTTTAGTGATATAGTCATCGCTTCCTAATTCAAGTCCTATAATTTTATCTAAATCTTGATCACGTGCAGAAGTAAATATAACAGGTACTACATCATTTGTCTCTCTGATTTTTTTGATAATATCATATCCGCTTATATCATCTTCAAGCATGATGTCTAGTATCCATAAATCTACTTTTTCATTATAATTAATTGCATCAATTCCTTTTGTAAAGCTAACAACATCATAATTAGCTTTCTTTAAATAGGTTACAATTAAATTATTTAAATTTTTTTCATCTTCTACTAAACAAATTTTATACATTCACTTCACCACTTATCATTTAAATTATATCATTTTTTAATATTTAATTCATTATTAAATCTCCTAATTATATTTTAATTCTAGTTTACATAATAATTATGTAGCAATTATGGGAAATTGTGTTAAACAAAAAGGACTACCAATTAATGGTAGTCAATAAAAGTTTTGGAGTGAGAATTTATTTATCAACAAAAATATTACTAATAGTCGGTTCTAAAATTTTTTAAACTAATCTTTCAATAATCCAATATTCTTGTCAATCTATAATTATTAAATTAATATTATTAGTATTTGTGAGGTTTTAAAATTGTATTATACAAATATCAACGATTGTATAAATAGACAATTAGGTACTTAGTCTTATAGTTCTACTACCATCATCTCCTTTCTGATTTAATTATAAACTTTGAATATGGGATAAATGTGTGATAATATAATTAAATTGTGTTATGTAAAATATTAGTAAAAAGCTGTAAATGATACTCATCGCCACCAAATACTAGATGTTTATCATCATCTAAAATCATTTTTATTAATTTTTTAATTGGAACATATTTTATTTGTGTAAGTTCGTTTGTCTGAATTTTAAATTCATTTATTTTTTTGGTTGTTTTAACTAAATAAATATAACTAAATTTTCTATTTTTAGGTTCATTTTTTTTATAAATATCGATTAGTTTTAAATCTTTAGCGGATATAATTAATCCTATTTCTTCTTTTAATTCTCTTACAGCTGTTTTCTTTTCAGTTTCATCTGAAATAACGTGCCCTGCACATAAAGCCCATTTACCAGGTAAGTTTCTTCTTTTATAACTTCTCTTTTGAAGTAATACTTGTTTTTTCTCGTTGATTACAATAATTAAAACTTCGTGATGCCATAAACCTTTATCATGTATTTCTTCTCTATCTAATTTTTTATTTAAAAATTCGTTGTTTTCATCGTATACGTTTAATAATTCCATTGTTATTCCTCTATTCTTTTTCTATATAATCTATATAATCTGCAACACTATTAAATATTTTAGTACATTCACATTTTAAATCTTCGGTTGCATTTTTAACACATGCCCCATCAAATTCTTTTATCATTGAAATATCGTTAATAGTATTTCCAATTGTGTAAATTTTTCTCTTATCAAAATCAAGTATTTTTTGTAAATATTTTATTGCATTTGCCTTATTGACATTTTGTTCTGTAATATTTATCCAATTATCACTTATGTATCCTGTTACTTTAAATTTTTTTAGAATATTTTTAAGTATCAATTCTGATTGTTCTCTATTAACATCTCTTACTATAATTGCATTTATATTATTTACAACTTCTTTAGTATAATCAAACCCTGTATCTATATATGTTATATCAAATAAATTATTCATAATTAAATAGTTTAAAATATCATGTGAGATTTCATCTGGTATATCTTTTTTATAAATTAATTTGTCGTTTTTATCAAAAATGGTTCCACCATCATTACATATAATATAGTCATAAGGAATTTTATAGTATTTTGTTTGTTTAATTATATCTAAATAATTGCGTCCTGTTGCGATAATAAAAATATTTCCATTATTAATAAATTTTTTTATTTTTTCAATATTTTTCTTAAACTCATCAAAATTTGTATATAAAGTTCCATCATAATCAGAAACTAATATTTTTGACATATTATACCTCCTCGTATAATAATACTATATATCAAGTATATCAAAAATTATGAATTTATAAAAATTTAGTTAAATAAAAAGAAAAGTGCACAAAAATAAGAAAAAAGATAAAAAAGATGTAGTTACAAAAGAAAACGCACATTT